>NZ_JAMYOQ010000009.1:0-216298 GCF_040319905.1 Mesorhizobium sp. M0833
GTAAGCTTCATGCACTATGATCTGGGATATATCGACCTGGAACAGAGAACCTTGCAGACCATCGACAACCCGTTCGGCACGAGGTTGTCACCCATGTCTTAGGTACATTCTGTTACCCATGTCTCCGGGTCGTACCTTTGAGCGGGGGTGCGGAGTGGCAGGATTTGAACCTGCGACCCCATCGCCCCGAACGATGTAGAGTTACCAGAAAGCCGTTAAGTTCCTGGGCTCCTTCGCCACGCTCGCTCACGACTGGTCGCGTGTCCTTTCGCCGTATCTGTGGGAAACCTGTGGGATGAGCACACCGCGTTCGTATCTCGTGATTTGAGTCATACTGGGAACGGTTTGCGGCGACCTGGAGAAAACCGGCTTCTTCGTGATCTTCTCGGCGGCGTCTGCCAAGAAATTAGGATGATGATGACCGTAAGTTTCAATCAGGACATCCACTGTAATGCCAAGAAAGCCGGCAGCCTGCCACATATCGGTGCCGGCCTGCATCATCCAAGTCGCCGCGGTGTGGCGGAACACGTGCGGAGTAACGTCGGGCCCTAAGCCGGCGATTTCGCGCGCCCTCTTGAAGCTCTTGTCTATCGACTGCACCGGCTTTCCATTCCATTCGACAACAAAATCCTGCGATATTTTGCGACCGATGTTCGCACTTTTGCCGCGCGATTTGGTCTCGATGTGGAGATCGGTGCGCGCCCAGCGCCTGAGGTGCGCTAGCAGCCGCTCCGGCAAGCGTACGGGGGGCTGGCGCTTCTTGGTCTTCCTTGCGCCGGTGGCACCCCGATAGAAAATACCGCGGTCGAGGTCCACATGACCGCGCCCTTTGGTTGGACGCATGGCGGCACCGCAGATTGCGGCCGAGCGCGTTCCCGTATAAAGCGCGACGAGCATGAAGCGCGCGAGATGTCGCCCGGTGCGCCGGCAACTCTCTTGGCCCTTCCATGTTTGCTTCATTCGCCAGGCGGCCCATATGAGTGCGGCCGCCTCGCCGCGGGTCAACCAGCGTTCGCGAGCGACGGCCTTGTCAGGCAGGGTGATGGTCGGTGCGGCGGTTGTATAACCCTCCTTGCGGTAATAGTTGATGGCGGCACGAAGATCCTCGAGTTGGCGGCGCGCCGCGGCTTCGGTTGGGCGCGAGGCAACGTACTCGCGGCAGAGTTTGCCGTTGATGGCGGCGAGAGTTTTTTCGCCGAAGAAATCAAGGATTTTGTCCAGCCGAGCCGCGGTCTCTTCTGGTGTGGCGTGCTTCGGTGCAACCTCTTTAAGGTAGAGGTTGACCACATCGGCAATTAAGACTTCCTCGGCTCCGCGCGCTCGGTGGTATTTGCTTCCGATGTAGGCGGCGAGCGCCTTTTCCGCTTCAGTTCCCGGACGGCTTTTTTCGCCGCCGCCAGCGCTGATGAAGCTGGTCCCATCGCGGATAAACCATCCAGCTTTGTTTCGGAGCGTTCCATCTTTTTTCCAGCTTTCGTCACGCCATACAAGGCGTGGCCCTTTCGACGTCCGCGGCATAGTTCCCTCATCCTCGTGATTGCTATCAAGGTCACGTATTCCTTTCCGGCGATTAGCTCCGTTTCAAGCCGACCGGCGTCACGTTCCTTACGTAGGCCTGCTGCACTCATCGAGCCGTCGGGAAAGGCAATTCGCGCAGCGATTTCGACGCGCAATGGCGTGGTTTCGTCGAATTGGTCGGGGATTTTCAATAAGAAGTCCTCAGCAGTCCTTAGGCCCAAGCTGTTCGCGGATCTCGTTGAGCACGCCGTTCTGTCTCGCCATTCTGGATACGGTCCTGCTAGAGAACTCTTGTCCAAAAAACCCGCTGCGAAAACCGCCGCCCGGAGGTGCTGCGGCGAAGAGGCGCCTTCGACCTGTCAATCGGCGTGATTACGCCACCAAGTCTTTGGCTGGCCTCTGCTTCCAGTCCGGCCAGACACACTCCTAAGGGGATTCGACCATCGGTTCAGTATCGACACTGCCGGCATGGCCCCTTGCGCCGCAACGCCTGCGCGCCCCGCGCCGCCTCTCAGGCGAGCAGGGAATCGGACTATCTCCTTCGCTTCTTGGCTGGCAACGTTATTGCTGGCGACGATTAGCGGCAGGCCGCCCGTGATGACCATCCACGTCCAAATCGTTTTCCCGTCGCAAAAAGCGCTCTATTCGCGATGGAGCTCAGCCGCATAGCCTCGGTGTCGCACGCTACCGACCGCGCTCCTGTTCATCGCAGCGCCGTGGCGCGCTGCTGCACGTTTGTATGTTGCAGCCGCGTTTGTAAACAGGAGCGCCGTGACTGAGTTGCTATCCCGCGACAACTTCGGTTGGCTGCCAAGCACAAGAGGACAAGGAGTGCCGGGATCTCCATGACGGGTTTGAAGCTCGAGAGAGAGGCTCTCGACTGCCCGTCTCGGAGTACATCCCGATGGCGACTACCGTTCAGAAAATTACCCTTTTGTCCTCGCGAGACATCACCTTCAGGAAGTTGGTGTTCTCCCAGTCCCAGGCCCGCATCAAGGCTGACATCTGGATCGAGGACCTGCCTGACCTCGTAGCTGAAGTGGCGAGCCACTCGCGCCTTATCGCGCCCAAGACCAGCAGTGGAGGCATCGACCGCCTCGCAGTCGAGATTCGCGCCGGGTCGGCCCATCCCACTAAGCCGCAGGCACTCGGACCCGCGAATTGGGCCGAGCTGCGGGAACCCTATCCCATGCAGCGCATCGACACGCGGGAGGACGCGTGATGGCCCGCCACGGTGCGTCAGAACTGGCGCACCGCCTCGGCCGGCAGGCTGAGGCGGTTTGTCGCTATTATCTTTCGAACGGGCATCGTGAGGGCCGCTACTGGCTTGTCGGCGATGTGCAAAACACGCCGGGCCGCTCAATGTTCGTGCGTCTCGTCGGGTCAGCGAACGGAAAAGGAGCCGCCGGCAAGTGGGCCGATGCGGCGACTGGCGAGCATGGCGACCTTCTGGACGTCATCCGCGAAAGCCGCGGCTTCAGCAACTTCAAGGACGTTGTCAATGAAGCAATGGCGTTTCTCGGCTTCCCGCATCCCGAACCAGAGCAGATCTCTCCCCGGCAGAAATCGGTAGACACGCCATCCGGATCATCGGGAGCAGCGCGTCGGCTGTTTGCGATGTCGCAGCCGATTGCGGGTACAGTCGTAGAGGCGTATCTGCGCAACCGCAGTATTACCGCTTTGCACGGGACCGAAAGCCTGCGTTTTCACCCGCACTGCTACTACCGGCCCGACGAATACGCGCCGACCGAGACCTGGCCGGCGATGATCGCTTCCGTCACCGATCTCGACGGCCATTTGACTGGCGCACATCGCACCTGGCTTGATCCTTCCGGCAGGGGCAAGGCACCGGTCGGTACGCCGAAGCGCGCGATGGGCGATCTTCTCGGTCACGCGGTTCGCTTTGGCCTGCCGGGCGACGTCATGGCGGGCGGCGAAGGCATCGAGACCGTCTTGTCGCTTCGGTGCATCCTGCCCGATATGGCTATGGCAGCGGCACTCTCGGCAGCCCATCTCGCTGCCATGCTGTTCCCCCTCACGCTGAGACGGCTCTACATCGTGCGCGATGCCGATCCAGCCGGCGACGGCGCACGTGACACCTTGATCAAAAGAGCGAATGCTGCCGGGATTGAGGCGATTGTGCTCTCGCCGATACTTGGAGACTTCAACGAAGATCTCTGTACGCTTGGCGTGGATGATCTTCGAGCACGCGCGCGTGTCCAGCTCGCGCCGCAGGACATCGCCCGTTTCATGGCAGTGGCGGGATAATTTGGAACGAACAACCTGTCCGCTGTCGCTTGCATCGCTTCGGATGCCCCGAAGTCGGAGAGAACCGCGCCTGCGGGCCTTCGAGAGGGCGATCGGCCAGCAAACGAGCCAGACCCGCAATGTCTTCGGCCGACTATTTTCCGGCGCGCTCCCAAGGGAGCGCTTTCCATCGCGAAGCAAAATAGCCGGCCTTCCCCCTCCTCCGCTGACACTCCGGCCCTTCGCTTCGCTGCGGGTGCAGGTCCGTCCCGCCCGCCGGCTTCCGTCGCCATGAAGGCCGCGAGGGTCGCGGTCCAACCGCGGAGCATCCAATGAGCGAGCATAACGACTACGAACCACAGCGCTCGTCTTCACCCATCGACCAAGTCCTCACCGAACTCCAGCTCTATGGCTACCGGCCCTTCGCAGATGAGCCTGATCCTCGACCGCTTCCAGAGGGCCACTGCGTCGCCGGCGCGATCGCCGACATCTTCGACGCCCTCATCGTGGCACTACAAGACACTCGCCTCGAGCCCGATCTCGACGATCTTCTATGGTCGACCGTCAACATCTTTCACCGCGCCGCAGATCGGATCGAGCGCGAGCTCGACCACAACGAGCAGGCGCAACGCCGCAGCCAGTGTGAGCAGGACGGCAGCGAAGTGAAATCCGTCGAGCTGGAACGCCTGACGGCCGAAGGGCAGACGCTGATCGAACGCCAAAGCGCCTTCGAACTGATGCGTGATCAGGCCGCGGAGCACTATGAGCGCCACACCGGATCCAGTTGGCGACCGCGCAGCGGATCGATGGTCAACCACCGCAACCTGACCTCTGCGCTGATCGACAGCCGCGACTTTCTCAGCGCCAAGAAACGTGCCTCGCAGGAAGTCCTTCTGCCACCTGGCCCGAAAATCGCCTTCACCGCTGGGCTCGACTTCAATGACCACCAGCTGATCTGGGCCAAGCTCGACCAGGTCCACGCCCGGCATCCCGACATGGTCTTGATGCACGGGAAATCGCCGAAGGGTGGCGAAAAAATCGCCTCCTGTTGGGCAGATCATCGCAAGGTACCCCAAATCGGCTTTGCCCCTGATTGGACAAGGCATGCCAAAGCCGCTCCGTTCAAGCGCAATGACGCAATGCTGGAGTTGCTGCCGATAGGCGTCATCGTCTTTCCCGGGACCGGAATTCAGGACAGTCTTGCTGACAAGGCAAAAAAGCTCGGCATCCCAGTCCTCGACTTCCGCCCCAAGGGAGGCGGCGCGTAAGCGCTGCCCGCCCTACCCTTTGTCGATTGTACAATACGGCCGCGGTCGGGCGGCGCGGCGCCGCCCGTCTTATGCGATACTCAAGTCCGCGCCCTGGCAAAGGCGAGCGACGCCGTCACGCTTGCCGTCAACGTTTCAGCTGCGTCGCAGCTGGCATCACAGCTGCGAATAACGACGCCTGTTCAACCGAACAGGGGCCGGATCTGGGCGAACTCATCGAACACCGGCGTGGGCAGGATGCTTGTTCTTGAGCGGCCGTCGCATTGTTAGCGTTGTCGCTGACACGGCATCGCGCGACGCACAGTTCGAATCCACCACGGCGTGCCGTCTCGTTCCAGAGATAGCGGATATCCGGTGATGCACGTCAGCCGTGACTTGAACCGTGTCTTAAGCGCGGTGCTGACAACAGCTTGCGACTCGCACTGCCTGTACAGAGGAGCATCGACGCCGCTGATCCTCGTGGCCGGGATTTCGCCAGCGACGGTATCGCCAGGTTCTCCGTTGATGTCTCTATCTGGTGGGCCGCTCCAAACGGCCTCTTTAATGGGCTGATCTGGCCGAAGGTCGGCTGCGCCTCGATCGCCTAAGCCGCAATGGCGCCGATCGACTTTCTTCCCCTGCCGGCTGCGCCGTCATTTCCTCGCCAAACAACAAAGTCGCCTGGCTGCCATCCTCCGCTGGCGCTGCGGTCGCAAGCGATGCGGCGTCGATCGCCTCCGGCCCGCCGATCGCCATCGAGGCCGCAACGGTGCGGGCTCGAAACAGAGTTCAAGGAGAAAACTCATGGCGATAATCGGAACCTTCAAGAGGGCCGGCAACAACGAGTTCACCGGCGAAATCGTGACCCTCTCGCTCCAGACCAAGAACGTCCGGGTCGTGCCCGAGACCAACCGCTCTGGTGACAGCGCCCCCAGCCACCGTGTCTTCGTCGGGCAGGTCGAGATCGGCGCCGCATGGTCCAAGCGCTCCAATGACGGCCGCGACTATCTCGGCATGAAGCTGGACGATCCGAGCTTCACTGCTCCGATCTACGCCAACCTCTTCAACGATGAGGAAGGCGAAGGCTTCAGCCTCGTCTGGTCCCGCCCCAACGGGCGCCGCAACGCCGAGTAAGGCCCCGACCAAGGCTCCGCCCGGACGAACAGGGCGGGGCCGCTCTCCTTTTACCCGACAAGCTGAGCGCAGTCGCTGCGCAACGAGCTCCGTCGGTCTGTGGGGCGACTACCGGTCGTGTTCGCGACTGGAGACTTCATTCCTGCATGTTGCCTCGCCGATCATCGAAAATTCGCGGTGCTTCCCGCGTCAACTCACGGTGCCGATTTTCTGATCAACTCGCATGGGTCCACATTCAGCGCAGTGGCGATCCTGCCAAGAACACTGATGCTGGCCGAGACCCGAGCGCGCTCGATCGATCCCACGTAACGCATGCTCAGTCCAGAGCGGGCGGCCAGTTCCTCCTGCGTCACGTTCTGGTCATGGCGCAGACGACGCATGTTGGCCGCCATGATCTCCTTGAGGTTCATGACGGATTAGGGATCAGAAAGGGAACTATCGTTCTAGGAATGATCGTTCCTATTCGCTATGATTGGTGCTCGATCTGCAGGACGGCTCCTTCGAGATCGCGATCGAAATATGAACGGTCAAATACCATGCCTAAACCGCTGCTCGATCCTGATGTCGCCGACATTGCGCCGGATGCTCCGGTCCTGACCGGCTATGACGAGGAGCGTCTGCTCACCTATATTCGCCTGCTTGACGCGGCAGCCGAAGATGCCGATTGGCGAGAGGTGGCCAGGATCGTCTTGCATATGGACCCGGAGCAGGAGCCGGAACGAGCGTTCCGGTCCTGGGAGACCCATCTTGCCCGCGCGCGATGGATGACGACCAGCGGCTACCGATATCTTCTCGCCGGCGGCGCTCCGCACTGACGCGACCGGCGCTCCACTTTGCTGAATCGGCATAATGTTTTGCCGACTCTCCAACTATCCAACTTCCTTATCCCCCTGAATGTTGACGCCGACGCCTCACATCCGGGTACGCGGCGAGGACAGGAACAGTGCAAGGCGATTGGACCGATCCGGCGGCGTATGCACATATGTGCAGCTACCAGGCTACGGAGTTCGCTGCCGAGTATCTGATCCGGAATGACGAATTCGTGGCAGAGTGCAGCCAGCTTGCATCGCAACCCGCTGGTTCTGGAGAACCTGCCGGTCAGCCCGATCTCGCCGCCCGTTGGGGCGCGCGATTTCAAAACTGCCGCTGCCGGAGTTCCGAAAGCTGACAATATCATCTGGACGGAACAGGCCTCGCCGCGCGTGCTCCGGGTCATGCGGGTATCTGCATCCGATCAGACAGTTCGACCTTCCAGCCTTGGCGGAGCCAGCGTTTGGCCGCAGGACGAAGGCCTTCACATTATTTGGTCTACCTCAATTGGGAAAAGTCATCTCGTCGCTAACGACCGCGCCGGTGAATTCAACGCCATCCTTCTGCCGCTCGACGCTGCATTCGAGACGCGGCTCGATGCAGCGCGCCGGTTCTGGCGCGCACTGAACGGCCGGGCAGCCGGTCCATCCTACGGCGCACTGCCGCAACAGACCAAGACCCGGCATATCCTCAATTTACGCGCACATGATGGTCACCGCAGGGGTGCAACCTATCGTCAGCTCGCGGAGGTGCTGTTCTCGCAAGAGCCGATTGTGCCGCGAGATTGGCGTGATCATCATCTCCGCCACAAGGTCCGAGCTATCTTACGCCGTGCAGCTTTTTTAGTCGCCGGCGGCTATCGCGATCTTCTCTTCTACCCCCACAACCGCAGCGAAAAGTCCGGCCGCCGAAGTCCTTCTTCGGGGTAGCAAAAACGCACCCCCCAATCTTTGCCCTCCCTCGCCTTTCCTCATTTCGATCATGGTCCACTTCGCGCGTCCCGGCAGGCCAGGACGACAGCAGAACCGAATGGAGATCGAGCGATGTCGAAGGGTCCCGCGGACGCGCCCCAAAAGTATTTGCGCACGAAGGAGGCAGCAAACATCGTCGGGCTCTGCGCCCGCACACTCGAAAAGCACCGGACCTACGGCACCGGCCCAAAATACCGAAAGGTCGGCGGGCGCGTTCTCTACGACATCAACGACCTGCACGCTTGGATAGATCTGGGCGCACGCACCTCCACCAGCGATGCCAACGCGACCTATGTTCCGCCGGCAAAACCCCATGCAGCCCGCGCGCCCGCCTATGTCGGCAGGCGCGACCGCAGCTCCTGATCTGTGGCGCACCGCAATGCAGTATCGCGAGACCGTTCAGCAGCAATTTGCGCTGTCTCATGTCCCCTCATCCGGCTTCGCTCCACCCGGCACGCAGGACGTTGTGGCGTGGCAACTCGTCTTGTTGGTGAAATCCCGCCACCTGAGACCGATCCATTCTCATGCGGGCGAAGAATCGACCTGCGTTGAGGCGGCAAGTGTGCACGGCATAGCAGCGATTTGGAACGCTGCCATCCTGGTCTGGGCTGCGTCGCAAACCATCCACGCGCAAGCCAGGAGATTGCAACTGCGGCGCGTGGTAGCGGCGAAACAGCAGCAAACCCTGACGTTCATGTCGCCGCGTAATCGGCGCCATGTCCACAGCCGGATAGCCCCACGCGAGCAGCCGAGCCGATACACGGCCCAGCGTCGTAAAACTTGCCTGCTGCGCCCCGGGATCGAGTCATGAGCAAGCGCACAAAGATCATCGCCACGATGATTGGCGGCGCAGTGCTCGCGGCGGCGCCGGCATGGATAAGCCCTCCGCCGCTGTCCATCTGGAACGCATCGGCGAGCATCCCCGTCGGGCTCTATCGCGTCCAGCCGGCCGACAAAATCGGTATTGCCGATATCGCCGTCATCATGCCGCCCGAGCCATTGGCGGCCTTCATGGCAAGACGCGGGTATCTGCCGAAAAATGTGCCGCTCCTGAAGCCTATTTTAGCACTGGGAGGCGCAACCGTCTGTCGCCAAGGCACAACGATCATCGTCAACGGCAAGACGTATGGACATGCGCGCGAGCGTGACAGTCGCGGTCGACCCCTGCCCATCTGGCAGGGCTGCCGCGACATTGCCGAGGCGGACGTCTTCCTTATGAACCCGGGTGCGGCCGACAGTTTTGACAGCCGCTATTTCGGCCCGCTCCCGCTCTCATCAATCGTTGGCCGCGCGGTTCCCGTCTGGACCACGGAGCCCACCACTCCGGTGCTGGAGGTCACCCACGATCCCCTTTCTAGCGAGCCGTGACGGCTCGGCTGAACGCGCACTAACACTCATGAAAGGAGCACTGCAATGACCCAGATCGGAACCTTCACGCGCAATGATGACGGCTTCTTCGGCAATCTCTCCACGCTAACAATCGAGGCGAAGATTGCCATTCTGCCTGCCGAGAAATCAAAAACCGAAAACGCGCCCGACTATCTGATCTATTGCGAAGGGATGGCGGTCGGTGCGGCTTGGGACCGCGCCGGAGACAAGGCTGGGGATCACCTCTCCGTCTCAATTGACGACCCGTCCTTTACGCAGCCGATCCGCGCCAAGCTGTTCAGGTCCGATGCAGAGAACAGCGTCTGGAGCCTGCACTGGAACCGATCCTCGAAGCGCGACGGGCGAGGCTGAACAGATGCTTCTGGAGCCCTTCGACGAATCTTTCTCGCCAACCCTTTTGATCCATTGCGTGCCGGTCAAACCCTTCGACCCGATCGCCCGCGACGCAGCCCAGAGGGGGCCGGACACTTGCCTGTGGCTCCGGACACCGATCTCATCACAGTTTTGGCAAAGCCGGTTCGATCGGCGAGCCCCTGCCCTTAACGGAAGCGAACACCGTCGCAGGCTGGCGGCGCATCGGTTCTGCGGTCTGCGGGATGCAGTCCACAGAGGCATGACGACGTTTGCCGCATGTGTCATGCTCGGCTTCGTGGCGCCCGAAACTGGTGCAGCGGCTTCCTCTGGTGAACGGCCGGCGCACTCCGAGTCGACGATCTTGTCGGCTGGCCCGTGGTCGCGGCATATCCGGGAAGCGTCAAAACGCTTCGCGATTCCAGAGCGGTTGCTGCGCGGCGTCATGCATGTTGAGAGCGTCGGCGATGTTCGTGCGCTTTCAAGCAAGGGCGCAATGGGCTTGATGCAGATCATGCCGGCGACGTGGGAAGAACTGCGCATCAAATACCGTCTCGGTGACGATCCCTATCGACCGCGTGACAACATTCTTGCAGGTGCAGCATATCTTCGCGAAATGCTCGACAGCTTCGGGCGCAGCGGCTTTCTTGCCGCTTACAATGCCGGTCCTGGTCGGTACACGGAACATCTCTCGACCGGCCGTCCGCTCCCACGCGAGACGGTCGATTACGTTAGGAAACTCGCGCCGCTGCTTGATGGTGCAGTTCTCAGTCCGCGCCGCGCGCGGCAAAGAAGGGGCAGAGCCAGCTCACTCCGTGCAACGATCTTTGCGCATCCCCATGACATTCGGAACGCCGCTGTATCGGATGGCAATGGTTATGCCGAGACGATCTTTGCGGCGATTCATTCGTCAGCGATGCAGTCGCCAATGGGCCATCCTGTTGCGGACCTGACCGCGATCGAGCCACGGCGGAGTGAAACCGATTTCCAATCGAACCACGCTGTTTCCGGCCTATTCGCTCAGCCCTCTTTAGGCATATCGCGATGATCGCCACGTTCCTCCTCAATTCCATTCCGGCCTGTTCCGTCGCGGAAATTGCGGCGGAAGGGTTGGCCGCAGATGAGGACAGAGAGAGTGGCAGGATAAAGGGCCGCGAGGTGCGGCTCGGTTCGGCCGATTGTTTTCCTTACAATTTTCGACTCATTTCGCGATGTGCTGCCACAATCAGCGATGTGCGCTATCCCCATTTTTTCAGTCTTTCAATGGAAACCGCACCTCGTGGCCGCCTAGCATGAAGCGTGACGATACCTTTCGCGTCCGCCCCGGTCGTATCCGCTCCCGCGCCGGCCAGCGCGCACGACCCTTCATCTTCCAGGCTCTTGCGGCCACACAGCGCGCCGGCGGTCACCTTACATGCGAGGGTCGGATCACCTCCCCGCGAGCTTCAACGTTTGGCCGCGGCAGGTCAGCGAGCATCCGCGCCAGTCGCCTCATCTCTGACCGCTCACGCGGCGCCGTCGTCAAGACCCGTGTGGTGCGGCAGTTCAGAGGGTCTGCGCCACTCGCCACCCATCTCAAATATCTTCGCCGCGAAGGTGTTACGCGTGATGGTGAGAAGGCGAGGATGTTCGGCCCTGAGACCAAAGAGGCAGATCATGACGCCTTCTGCGATCGCTGCAAGGACGATCGGCATCACTTCCGTTTCATCGTTTCACCGGACGACGCAATGGAGCTCGGCGACCTCAAGAACTTCACTCGTGACCTGATGGTCGACATCGAGCGCGACCTCGGCACGAGGCTCGACTGGATAGCCGTCGACCACTGGAACACCAAACATCCGCACGTTCATATCCTCGTTCGCGGCGTTGCCGACGATGGCGAGAGTCTTGTCATCTCGCGCGACTACATCCGCCAAGGCATGCGCGATCGGGCGAGCGACATTCTCACCCAGACGCTTGGGCTCCGCACCGACCTCGACATCCGCCAGGCCATCGAGCACCAAGTCGACAATGAGCGCTGGACGCAGCTCGATCGCCAGCTTGTTCGTGACGCCGACCGTCATGGTATCATTGATCTCGCGCCACACCCTGATCGCCATCCCGACCAGTTCCTTGGGCTCAAAGTCGGCCGGCTGCGGCAACTGGAATGCCTGGGTCTCGCGAACGAGATCGGTCCCGGCCAATGGATGGTGGTCGAAGAGGCCGAGGCCACTTTGCGCGCCCTCGGTGAACGCGGCGACATCATCAAGCGCATGCACCGCAGTCTCACCGTGCATGGGCTAGAAAAGGGGACAGTCGACTACGTGCTGGCCGCGGAAAAAATTGATGCGCCCGTGATCGGCCGACTGCTCGAACGCGGCCTTGATGACGAACGGCGCGGCGCGGCCTATGCCATCGTCGATGGCATCGATGGACGCACGCACCACATTCGCTTCCATGATCCTGATGCGGCAGGAGATTCCGACCCGGGCTCGGTCGTGGAGTTGTGTCGCGATGCGAGTGCAAATGGCGGTGGCCGGGTCACGCTCGCCGTCCGCTCCGACCTCTCAATCGAACAGCAGGTCCATGCTTCCGGCGCGACTTGGCTCGATCGCCAACTCGTTGCACGCGAGCCCGCCGAATTCGGTGACGGCGGCTTTGGCAAGGACGTAAGACGGGCACTGCAAGATCGGGTAGATCACCTTGTCAGGCGCGATCTGGCCAGGCGCGAGGGACAGCGCGTCATTTTTGCCCGCAATCTGATCGATACACTACACGATCATGAGGTGGAATCGCTCGGTGCCCGCGTCGCCGCCGAGACGGGCCTGTCATTCACGAAGGCCGCCAACGGCAATCATTTGGCTGGGATTTACCGGCGGCGTTTCTTGCTGGCTTCAGGCCGGCTCGCAATGATCGATAATGGACTCGAATTCAAGCTGGTGCCCTGGTCGCCGTCGCTCGAAAAGCGATTGGGCAATCAAGTTACCGGGGTCGTGTGTTCAGATACGGGGGGCGTGGATTGGCGCCTTGGAAAGAAGCGCGGCATCGGCTTATGATGGTTACACGCGTATGCTCTATCCTGATGCTGGGAAGCCGGCACGGTCCGTCGCACATCCTCTGTTTGTACCTGCACGGTGAAGCGCCAATGGGCTCGTAAAAACAGGGACGTTGCGAATCCTCAATCAGTCCGCGGTCAGCACGACCTTGACACTTTGAGCGCGGTCGGCGCCAAGTCGGAAGGCATCGGGGGCGGAGGAAAGCGTGCGCTCCGCCGTCACCAGCTTTAGGACGTCCACCTCCCGTGACACAATGAGGTCGACTGCGCGACCGAACTCGCTGCCGAAGCGGAAGGTGCCTTTGAGGTCGATCTCCTTGGCCATCACCGCATTGGCGGGCAGCGGGATCTGGCCACCGGGAAGATTGCCGACCTGGACCACCGTGCCGCCGCGCCGGACGCTGGCGATTGCCGCGGCAAGGCCTGCGGCAGTGCCTGAAATCTCGAACGCCACATCAAGCGAACCGCCGGCCGCGAGCGACTGGATCTCGGCGTCCCCGCTGGCAAGGTCGATCGTCCTGTCGGCGCCCAACCTGCGTGCGAAGGCGAGCGGCGCGGCGGCGATATCGACGACGGTCAGTTCAGCGCAGCCGGCAAGCCTGGCCGCGAGCATGGTCAAGAGGCCTATGGGACCGGCACCGAACAGGACGACGTTGCGGCCCCTGATGTCGCCGGCCCGCGCGACGGCGTGCAGGCTGACCGCCAGCGGTTCAGCAAGTGCGGCCGCCTGGTAGGCCACATCAGATGGAACCTTGAAACATTGCGCGGGCGTGACGTCGAACAGACTGGCGAAGCCGCCCTGCATATGCGGCGTCTTCGATGCCGAGCCCATGAAGTAGATGTTTTCGCAGAGATTGGCGCGGCCTTCCAGGCATCGAGCGCAATGCCCGCACCAGCGTGACGGATTGACCGCGACGTGGTCGCCGACGCCCAGGCCGGGTGCCGCGCCGTTGATCTCGACGATTTCGCCGGAGATTTCATGGCCGAGGACAAGCGGCGAGGTCACAACGAAGTCGCCGGTGCGGGCATGGCGGAAATAATGCAGGTCGGAGCCGCAGATGCCCCCGGCCCCGAAGCGCACACGCACCATGCCTGGTGCCAGCGGTTCGAGCGGATGCTCCACGACGCGCAGGTCCTGCGGGCCGAACAGCGTTGCGGCGATCACCTGGCCACTCACCGGATCAAGCCCATCTCGGTCGGCAGCCAGAGCGTGATGGCGGGTATGAAGGTGATCAGAAGCAGCGCCACGATAAGCGGCACCAGCCACGGCAGGATCGCCATGGTGGTGCGCTCGACCGAGAGCTTGGCGACGCGTGACAGCACGAACAGCACCATGCCGAGCGGCGGGTGCAAAAGCCCGATCATCAGATTGAGCGTCATAATCAGCCCGAAATGCACCGGGTTGATGCCGTAGACGGCGGCGACCGGCAGCAGGATCGGCACCAGAATCGTGATCGCGGCGATCGTATCGAGGAAGCAGCCGACCACCAGCATCAGGATGTTGACCAGGATCAGGAAGACCCACTTGTTTTCGGTGAGCGCGAAAATGAAGTTCGAAAACAGCTGTGCCGCCTGGCTGACGGTAAGCAGCCAGGCGAAGATCGATGCGGCGGTAACGATGAACAGTACGGAGGCGGTCGTCTCGATCGTGTCAAAGCTGGCCTTGGCAAGCAAACGCAGCGTCATCGTGCGGTAGCGCACCAGCCCGAGGAAAAGCGACCAGATCACAGCCGCCATTGCCGCCTCGGTCGGCGTGAACCAGCCCATCGTCATGCCGCCGATCAGGATGACCGGCGTCATCAGCGCCATGACCGCGGAGAAATCGAAATACCAGTCTGCGGCGATCAGCAGCAGCAGCGCGATGCCGACCGCGACGTTGATCGACAGGCCAAGCTGCACAAGCACGTAACAGCCAATCGGAAAGGCAGCCACCACCAGCACCTCGCCCGCCGCTTCGGCGAGCCGCCGAAGCTCGAAAGGCGTGTCGGAGCCCCAGCCGCGATTGTAGGCAAAGATGGCAACCGTAATCATCATCAGCATGGTCATGACCACGCCGGGCAGGATGCCGGCCATGAACAGCGCGCCGATCGAGACATTGGCCATCATGCCGTAGATGACGAAGGGCAGCGAGGGCGGAAAGATCGGCCCGAGCGTGGCGGAAGCGGCGGTGACGCCAACCGCGGCGTCGATAGGATAGCCGTGGTCCTTCATCGCCTTGATCTCGATGGTGCCGATACCGGCGGCGTCGGCGAGCGCGGTGCCCGACATGCCGGAAAAGATCACCGATCCGATGATGTTGACCTGCGCCAGGCCGCCCTTCATCCAGCCGACCAGGGCAAGGGCAAAGGAATAGATGCGCCCGGTGACGCCGGCGATGTTCATGAGGTTGCCGGCCAGAATGAAGAAGGGCACGGCGAGCAGTGGAAAGCTCTCCACCCCGGCGATCATGCGCTGGGCTGCGATGATATCGGGCGCCACGCCGTAGATGACGAGGTAAAGGATCGAGGCGGCCGCCATCGAAACAGCGACCGGCACGCCGATGAGCATCAGGACAAGAAAGCCCCCGACCAGAAGCAGCATCGCTCAGACCCCCGCCGTCTCGAACGCACCAGGACGCTCGAGCACCGAATAGCCGCGCCGGTAATTGCCGATGAAGACCTGGATCGAGCGCAGAAGCATCAGCACGAACCCGGCCAGGACGGCGTAGAAGAACCAGCGCCGCGGCAAGTTGACGGTGACCATGCGCTCATGCGCCACGATCGTGACATAGCGCCACATCAGCCAGGATCCGTAGGCGAAGAAGGCGATGCGGATAATATCGACGGCGAGCGCCAGCCAGCGGCCGACACGCTCCGGCAGATAGTGGTAAAGCACGTCGACGTGGATATGGCGCGAAAGGCGCACGCACATGGCGGCGCCGAGAAAGACAACGACGACGAGCGCATTGATGGCGATCTCCTCGGTCCAGGCAAAGCTGTTGTTCAGCGCATAACGGGTGAAGAACTGCAGGAAGACACAGACGACCATGCCCCAGAACACGGCAAGCGTGACCCAGTCCTCGATACCGTGGTCCGACAGGTCGACGCGTATCGGCACCTCCTCGAAGGCGTGCGCAATCTCTTCGACGGTGATCTCGGTGTGGTGTTCCTCGGCCATTGGCGCGGACTCCCGAAGCTGGTGGATCGTCAAGGAAGGCCGTCCGGCGCAATTTGAAGCCGGACGGATGGGCAGGTTAAAGCGGCGAATCCGATTGCCGCTCTATCCTCTTGATTGAGCATCCAGTTTCCGATGCTCTACTTGATAGCGCGGATCGCTTCCCAATCGGCCTTGTTGTACCCGAACTCCTCGAAGGTGACCTTCTCCAACACATTCTTCTCGAAGTCGGCACGGTCGACATCCGTTACGGTGATGCCGCGGTCCTTGAATACCTGCACCAGTTCCTTTTCGCGGGCGACGATCTTCGCCGTGGCGCGGGCGGCAGCCTCCTGCATCACCTCGGTAAAGATCTTCTTGTCCTCGTCGGACAGCGAGGCCCAGCGCGACGCCGATATGATGGTGTTGAGATGATCGACGATATGGCCAGTTAGCACGATATTCTTCTGCACCTCATAGAATTTCTTCGCCTCGATGGTGGTCAGCGGGTTCTCCTGGGCCTCGACCGTGCCGTTCTGCAGAGCCAGATAGACCTCGGCGAAGGCAATCGGCGCCGTGTTGGCCCCGCAGGCACGCGGCATGGCCAGATAGGCCGGCACGTCGGGAACGCGCATCTTCAAGCCCTGCATGTCGGAGCACTTGGCGATCGGCCGGTTCGAGGTGGTCTGCCGCGTCCCGTAATAAGTGGTGGCGACGATGTGATTGCCGGTCTTGTCCTCATAGCCCTTGGTCAGGGCCTTGTAGACGTCACTTTTCGTGTATTTCAGCAGATGGTCGGCATCGCGGAAAGTGTACGGGAAATAGGTGACGCCGATCGGTGGATATTCGCGCGCCGCGAAGCTCGATCCGGAAATGATGATATCGACGGTGCCGAGCATCAGGCCCTGGTTGATGTCGGCTTCCTTGCCAAGCTGCGAGGCCGGATAGACGTCGATGGCGTAGCGGCCCTGGGTGCGCTTCTTGATTTCGTCGGCAGCCCACACGGATTCGGTGTGGAAGGGCTCCGTCGTCTCGTAGACATGTGCCCATTTCAGGACCGTTTCCGCCGAGGCCGACGCCATGGGTATGGCAATTGCGGCGATCGCACCGAGCAGAACTGCGTATTTTCTCAGCATCTAATTCCTCCGTGGTTGAATTTGACGGCCGGATCTCCCCCAGGCCAACTGCTATTCCGCAACCTCCTTGGCTGCGGCTCTCTCATCGAAATTGCGTGAGAATCTGATTTGCGACTGGCGCAGATGCTGCTGCATGGCGGCCTTGGCCCGCTCGGGGTCGCGCGAGGCAATTGCATCGCGCACGGCACGATGTTCCCTTGCCGCGACCTGCCAGGAATCGCTGGTCTCGAAATAGATCGACAGGCGTTCGAAGTACGGGTTCATGCGCTGGTCGAAAAGCTCGCCGATGAAGCGCACCAGCACCGCGTTCTCGAGAATGCCGGCGACAGCGGTATGGAATTCCCGGTCGAGCGCAATGGTCATCTTGTTGGGGTGACGCATGGCCTCCATCCGGCGCAGCACGTCGTCGAGCCGTTCGATGTCTGCAGGCCGGACATGGAGGGCCGCTTCGGCGGCGATCGCGCCTTCGACGAATTCGCGCGCGCGCAACAGCTCGAAAGGCCCTTCCTCGACTTCGGGTTCGGAGGCGGCGGCGCTCGGCGGATCGGTGACGTAGATACCCGAGCCGACGCGGATGCGTATACGGCCTTCGACCTCCAACGCTATCAGCGCTTCACGGACCGTCGGGCGGGAAATTCCGAGTTGGTCGGCCAGATCCCGCTCGGTCGGCAGACGGTCGCCGACGGAAAACTCGCCGGCATCGATCAGCTGCCTGAGCTGATCGGCGACCTGTCGGTATAGCCGGCGAGGTTCAACAGCCTGGATCGGCATGCGCGTCTAATTCCCCTCACCGGCCGCCCTGGTACATTGGTCTGACCCATTGACCGCAGCCTAAACTGACGACCAAGAGAGTCAAGCTGGATAAACAGACAGAAGAAGAAGGCGCCCTGCCCGATCTATCCGGTCCACCTATGTGGCGGGGCCCGCGCAGCGGAAGGCGGCGCATTGCGAAGCATTGCATGCGTCAGCGTCGTCCTCCTCGAATGACCAGGACGTTTCCGGCGGCGACGAGGACGAGCCCGATGATCGCATACGCAGTCCAGGCATAGCCTTCCAGCGCCGTGGAGATCAAAAGCGCAAAGACGGGAAATATGACGGTCGCATAACCGGCGCGGGCGCCGCCAATGCGTCCGAGCAGCGTCAGGTAGGCGGCGAAAGCCACGACCGTCGATATGACGGCGAGGAAGACCAGCGAGCCGATATAAGAGGCGGTCGTCGCGAACACGAACGGCTCACCGAACAGGAAGGCCAGGAACGCCGACCACAAAGTGCCGTAGAGCATGCCCCAGGCGTTGGTTGAAACGAGCGGCAGGTCGCGGCGCTGGTTTGCGACGGAGACGAGATTGCCGGCGCAGAAGCTCAGGGTGCCGCAGAGGCACAGAAGAAGGCCCACCAACGTGCCGCCGGAAAGCCCGTTGGCAGCGATTTCGGGGAAGAACATCAGCGCTATGCCGGCGAAGCCGATGACGCCGCCGGCGAGAATGCGCGGCGCCGGGCGCTCGCCGATGACCAAGGCACCGAGCAGCATGTTGATGACCGAGGCGAGCGAGAAGACGACCGAGAGCAAGCCGCTGACGAGATAGCCGGCGCCATAATAGAAAAACAGGAAGTTCGACGAGAAGATGAGGATGCCAAGCACAGCAAAGCGCAAATGATCGGTGATCGGGAAGCGGAGCCGCCGACCGGAGAAACCCGCCCAGGCAAACATCAGCAGCGTGGCGATGGCGAAGCGCCAGACCAGATTGACCTCGTTCGACACGCCGCTGCCGACCTGAAGTTCGATCGCGAACCACGATGCGCTCCAGGCAATGACCGTTAGTGCGTAAAGCCCGTAGTCGACGGGTTCGAAGGGGCGGTCGCGCGTCGTCATGCGCATTTCCGCATTAGCCGGTTCCGCGGCGCCGTTTGGTTCTCTTGTTACTGACATGCTGGCGAGCCTCTTCCGCTCACAAGACGCTTACGGGCCGACTGTCCGCCTTCGCCGCTTCTGAACCCAGAAGACGAGACCGAGCAACAGCAGGGCTGGAACCGCGAACCAATAGCGCGACGGCCGCTCCGCGGGCACTAGCACCTGGTTGATTTCGTCGCCGGGCTGCAGGCCGAATTTGGCCGCCTGGCTGCCCAGTCGCACGACGCCGACCATCACGCTGTCGCCGAGCGCGCTGACGTCCAGCCCCACAGCCTTCAGGCGTTCGGCCGATGAATTTGCGGGCCCGAGTTGTAGCCGAACCAGCTTCGATATTTCATCGCCGTTGAGGTTCAGTGTCGTCAGGCGCAGGCGAACCGCTCCGCCTTCGGCTGTCTCGTCGACGATACGGCTGAGTTCGGAGGCAGGCACTGCCCGATAAGGTTCGCTCACCTGATCGAGCAACAATCCCGGTCTGAACAAGATGAAACAGGCCAGAAGCAACGCAATCGTCTCGTACCAGCGGTTGCGGACGAGCAGCCAATTCTGCGTCGCTGCTACAAACGAGACCATGGCCAGCGTCGATGTGACCACCATCGCCACGAAGTCGAACGGCCCTTCGAGATCGATCATCAGCAGGCCGGTGTTGAAGATGAAGATGAACGGCAAGAGGCCGGTACGGATCTCGTACTTGAAGCCCTGAATCCCGGTCTTCACCGGATCGGCGCCTGAAATTGCCGCAGCAGCATAGGCCGCCAGCCCCACGGGCGGCGTCACGTCCGCCATCAGCCCGAAATAGAAAACGAACATGTGGACGGCGACCAGCGGCACGGCAAGATCGTTCTGCGCCGCCAAATCGACGATGACCGGCGCCATCAAGGTGGCGACGACGACATAGCTCGCGGTGGTCGGCATGCCCATGCCGAGAATGATGCAGATCACCGCGGTGAACAAAAGCATGACGATGAAGCTGCCGCCCGAGATGAATTCGACGAGCTCGGTCATCACCAGCCCGATGCCGGTGAGCAGGACCGTGCCGACGATGATGCCGGCCGTCGCAGTGGCAATGCCGACCGTCGTCATGTTGCGCGCAGCGGCGGACAGGCCACCGACCAGATCGTCGAAACCGTGAAGCCAATGCGGTGCCAGCGCTCGGTCCTTGCGGAAAAAGGCGGTGAGCGGCCGTTGCGTGACGATCAGCGCCATCAGGGCAACAACGCCCCAGAATGCCGAGAGGCCGGGCGACAGCTCCTCCACCATCAGGCACCAGATCAGCAGGATCACCGGCAGCAGAAAATGCAATCCGGTGCGCGCCGTCTCGCCGAAGTGCGGAATCCTGACGATCTCGCCCTCCAGATCCTCGAGCGGCAGGTCGGGATAGCGCGCCCGGTAGGCGACAAGGCCGATGTAAACGGCGATCAGCGCGGCGGTAATCATCCAGGTCGCGGCCGCGCCGAAAACGATCTTCGTCCAGCCAATGCCGTAATAGACAAGCCCTGCGAGGACGATGAAGCCGCACATGCCCATCAGCCCGCGCAGCGCACCCTGAAATGCGGAGTGCGTGCGGCGTGACGGCAGGCCCTTCATCCCTGTCTTCATCGCCTCGATATCGACGATGTAGAACAACGAGCCGTAGGTCAGCAGCGCCGGATAGAAGGCGTGCTTGACCACCTCGGCATAGGAGATGCCGACATATTCCGCGATCAGGAACGCGGCGGCGCCCATCACCGGAGGCATCAGCTGACCATTGACGCCGGCCGCGCATTCGATGGCACCCGCCTTCACCGCAGAATATCCGACCCGCCGCATCAGCGGGATGGTGAAGGTTCCGGTGGTCACGACATTGGCGATCGACGAGCCGGAAATCATGCCGGTCAGGCCGGAAGCCACGACACCGGCCTTGGCCGGACCGCCGCGGTATTTGCCGAGCAGCGAGAAGGCAAGCTGGATGAAAAAGCCGCCGGCGCCGGCGCGCTCCAGCAATGTTCCGAACAGAACGAACATGAAGACGACATTGGTGGACACACCGAGGGCGACACCGAACACCCCCTCGGACGTCAGCCACATCTGCGAGGCTGCGCGCGATAACGTCGCGCCCTTGTGGCCGAGCAGGCCAGGAAGGTGAGGCCCGGCGAAAATATAGATCAGCATGATCGCCGCGATGACAGTGATGGCAGGCCCGACGGCGCGACGGGCGGCCTCGAGCAGGATGAGGACGCCGGCGATCGATACGACCAGGTCAGCTGTAGTGGGAAGACCCGGCCGGTGGGCGATATCGCTATAAAACACCAGCAGATAGAGGGCGGACGCCGCCCCGGCGATGCCTAGCACCCAGTCGGGTAGCGGCACCCGGCTGCGTGATGAGGTCTTGAAGGCCGGAAACGTCAGCATCGCCAGAAACAGGGCGAAGGCCAGATGGATGGAGCGGGCGATGCCGTCGCTGACAACGCCGAAATTGAGCATGAACGGAAGGGGCGAGGCATACCAGAGCTGGAACAGCGACCATGCAAGCGATACGCCGAGGATCAGCTTCGCGGTGCGGCCGGTCGGCTTGCGCCCACCGGTGTCGGCTTCCGCGACGATCTCGCTGAGCTTGTCGATGTCGATAACGGGTTGGTCAGGCGCTGCCGCCCGCTGGCTTTGATCTGTCATCGTTCCCCACATTTATTTGCGATGCGAGGCGCCCTTGGCGCCTCGCATTGAAGGCCTTAGAGCCAGCCCTTCTCCTTGTAATAGCGCTCCGCGCCCGGATGCATTGGCGCAGACAGACCGGTCTTGATCATCTCCTTGGGATCGAGATTGGCGAAAGCCGGATGCAGTTTCTTGAAGTCGTCGAAATTTTCGAAGACCGACTTCACCAGCTGGTAGACCACCTCATCGGGCGTGCTGGCATTCGTCACCACGGTGGCGCGGACGCCGAATGTCTTCACGTCGTCCGGGTTGTTGGCGTACATGCCACCCTTGATGGTGGCGACTGAATAGTACGGATGAGCTGCCAACAGCGCGTCCACTGCCGGACCGGTCAGCGGGATGAGCTTGGCGCCGCAGGCCGTGGTCGGATCCTGGATCGCGGCGGAAGGATGACCAACGCCGTAGAAGAAACCGTCGATCTTGTTGTCGCACAGCGCGTTGCCCTGCTCGTCCGCCTTCAGCTCCGCGGCAAGCGAGAAATCGCCGAGCGTCCAGCCCATCTGCTTCAGCAACTCCTCCATCGACGAGCGGGTGCCTGACCCGGGGTTGCCGACGTTGAAGCGTTTGCCTTTGAAGTCCTCGAATTTGATGACGCCGGCATCGGGCCGCGCCAGCACGGTAAACGGCTCGGGATGGACGGAGAAGACGGCCCGCAGATCCTTGAACGGCTTGCCTTCGAAATTTCCGGTCCCCTCATAGGCCTGGTACTGGACGTCCGATTGGGTCAAGCCGAAATCGAGGTCCCCGGTCTGGATGGAGTTGACGTTGAAGACCGAACCGCCAGTCGACTCGGTCGAGCATCGGATGCCGGTTTTCTGCCGGTCCTTGTTCATCAGCCGGCAAATGGCGCCGCCGACGGCATAGTAGACGCCGGTGACCCCGCCGGTGCCGACCGTGACGAAGCGCTGCTCGGCTCCGACGGACGGCAGCGCCAGCAGCATGCAAGCCGCCGCGCCGATCAGGGTTTTCATCGAACTGTACATGGTTGCTACCTCTCTGGTGGGTGTCCCGGCCCATCGCCGATGACGCGTTGGAACTGGTTTGAGGCGGTCCGCGTCGTGCGGGTCAGGCCGCTGAAGCGATCGCAGCGTCGATCGCCTCACCGAGCCGTTCGACGATCCGATCGATATCCTGTCTGGAAATGATGAAAGGCGGCGCCACAAGCACATGAACGCCCCGCACACCGTCAATCGTCCCGGCCATCGGATAAATCATGAGGCCGCGGGCCATTGCTTCGCGCTTGATCCGAGCGTTGAGTTCAAATCTCTGGTCGAACGGTTCCTTGCTGGCGCGATCGACCACCAGCTCGATTCCCCTGAACAGACCTCGTCCGCGAATGTCGCCGACGTGATGGTGATTATCAAAGCGCTGGTGCAGGCGCTCGTCGAGCTGCGCGCCCATTGCACTTACGTTGTCGAGCAGGCGGTCGCGCCGGATGACCTCCTGCACGGCGAGGCCGGCCGCCGCCGCCATTGGATGCCCCATATAGGTATGTCCATGCTGGAAGAAGCCCGAGCCCTGGGCAAAGGCTTCGAAGATATGCCGGCCAAGCAGCACCGCGCCGATCGGCTGGTAGCCACCGCCTAGGCCCTTGGCGATGGTCAGCAGGTCGGGAGCGATGCCGCCCTGCTCGCACGCATGCAGCGTGCCGGTACGGCCCATGCCGCACATCACTTCGTCGAGAATGAGCAGCACGCCGTAGCGGTCGCAGATCGCGCGAATGTGCTTGAAATAATCGGCGACCGACGGCACGGCGCCGAGTGTCGCACCCACCACCGGCTCGGCGACAAAGGCGATGACCGCGTCGGGGCCGAGTTCAAGGATCTTGTCTTCGAGCTGCCGAGCGGCGCGCGCCGCATAGGCTTCGTCGCTTTCGCCATGCTTTTGATAGCGATAGGCGTAACAGGGGTCGATATGGTGGGTCTCGATCAGCAACGGCCTGAACTGGGCGCGCCGCCATTCGTTGCCGCCGGTGGCGAGAGCGCCGAGCGTATTGCCGTGATAGCTCTGCCGGCGTGCGATGAGATGGCGCCGTTGCGGCTCCCCTTTCTCGACGAAATATTGCCTGGCCATCTTGAGCGCGGCCTCGACCGCCTCCGAGCCGCCGCTGACCAGATAGACGTGGTCCAATCCTTTCGGCGCGTCCTCGACCAGCCGATCCGCCAAGCGCTCCGCCACCTCGGTGGTGAAGAAGCTGGTGTGTGCGTAGGCGATGCGGTCAAGCTGGGCGTGCAGCGCGGCGATCACGTCGGGATGACCGTGGCCGAGACAGGACACGGCGGCGCCACCCGACGCGTCGATATAGGACTTGCCCTCGGCATCGAACAGTTCGATGCCTTGGCCGCGAGCGGCGACCGGCAGCGTCGAGCGGATGGTTCGATGAAGAATGTGTGTCATCGACGGTCCCTGATGGGCATTTTCTTCGGCGGACGCTGGTTCAGATGGGTCTTGAGGGCGGCGCCCTGCTCATCGAAACGTCGCAGCGACTCAACAGCGCCCTCGCCTGCCTGCCCCGCGACAAGAGCACCGAGGACCTCAGCAACGATGAAAGCTGGCGTCATGGTGTGGAAAAAGGACGGGCTGCCGGTCGGCACGACGACCAGGTGATCGGCAAGCAGCGCCAAGGGCGCTACCCCGCTGTCGGTAATCGCAATGACCGGTACGCCGCGGCCGGCAGCGTACTCGACAAGCTCGATGGTGAAGCGCGTGTAGGGCAGGACGCTGGCGGCGATCAGCACGTCGTCCCTGGTCGCATGGGCCAGAGCGTCGCCATCGGTTCCGCCGATGCCGTGCAGCAGCACCGACTTCTCGCCGATCAGCGACAGGATGTAATGCAGATGCCAGGCCACTGCGTGGCTCGAGCGCAGGCCGAGGCAATAGACGCGCCTTGCCGCACTGAGCGCCCTGGCCGTCTCGACCAGACGGTCGATCGACCTGCCTTCGGCGAGATGGGCAAGCTGGCTGGAAATCGAATCCAGAATATCGGCCGCCAGCGCGTGGTCGCCCTTGAGCTTTTGGCTGGCGACCTGAAGGCCCGCCTTGCCGGCGAAACCGATTTCGCCGTCCCGGATCGCGGCGGCGTAGATATCGCGTACCGCCTCGTAGCCATCAAGGCCGAGATGCTGGGCCAGCCGCGTCATCGTCGCCGGCTGCACTCCTGCGTGCCGGGCCTGCTCGCGCATGGACAACAGCGCGACATCATACGGCTTATCAAGGACATAGCGCGCGGCCGACCGAAGCTGCGCCGACATGCCGTCGAAGGCAGTGACGATCTGTCCAGCAAGCTCTTCCTGGTCCATGGATATTGCTAACTCGCCAGACCAGCGATTGCAACGTCTGTTTCAGTGTGATCAAAGATTGATTCATATGAATCTTGTCAATCACGGAACGTTCCCATGAAACCGGCCCATGGTCTCGACCGCATCGCCATAGCCGTCGCTCCGAACGGGGGACGTCGCGGCAAGGCCGACCATCCGGCGATTCCGCTGACACCAGCCGAACTTGCGAGGACGGCCGCGGAATGCGCCGATGCCGGTGCGGCTATGATCCACGTTCATGTCCGCGACCGAAGCGGCAATCATCTGCTCGACGCCGACGCCTACCATCAGGCGATCGCCGCCATCCGCGGTGCTGCCGGCGACCGCTTGGTAATCCAGATCACCTCCGAAGCACTCGGTATCTATTCGCCGGCCCAACAGATGGCCGTCGTACAAGATGTGAAGCCGCAAGCTGTCTCCCTGGCGCTTCGCGAAATCGTTCCTGATGCCGGATCGGAACTCGCCTTCGTGCGCTTCATGGCCTGGCTGCACACCGAGGGGGTTGCGCCACAGATCATCCTCTATTCGCCCGAGGAGGCCGTCAGGATTTCGGACATGCAGCAGCGCGGACTGATCCCTTGGGCAAGCATACCGGTTCTCTACGTGCTGGGCCGCTACACGCCGGGACAGACGTCCGTTCCGGCCGATCTCTTGCCATTCCTCGCGGCGAACATGCCGCGCTTCGACCATTGGAGCGTCTGCGCCTTCGGCCGCAATGAAGCGGCGTGCGTGACCGCCGCCGCATTGCTTGGGGGCCATGTCCGGGTCGGCTTCGAAAACAATCTTTTCCTTCCGAACGGCAGCATAGCCTCGTCCAACGCCGAGGCTGTAGGGACGGCCGCACGCATACTCGCCGACTGCGGAGTCAAGCTCGCCTCGGCCGCCGAGTTGGCGGCTCAATGGAACGCGCCGTTTCGTTCCATATGACAATGACAAACCAAAGCCCATTTTCGGCGGCAAACTCGCATAAGGCATAGAGAGGCGGCTGCAATGTCATCGCCACGGAAGAACGACATGTCCCCGCCCGCGGCGCGGCGATTGCAACAACAGTGCCGGTCGTTGTAACCATTCCGGCCGCTTGATTTGGAGGAGACGCAGCATGGACCGATTCACCGGCGGGTGCCTATGCGGCAACGTCCGAATTGTCGCTTCGGGACGCCCATACCGGGTCGGCCTTTGTCACTGTCTCGACTGTCGCAAGCATCATGGAGCCCTTTTTCACGCTTCCGCGATATTTCCTCAGGATGCGGTGACGATCGACGGCGAAACACGCGACTACGCCGGGCGGTTTTTCTGTCCCCGCTGCGGCTCGTCCATTTTCGGACGCACCGGCGACGAAATCGAAGTGAACCTGGGATCCCTGGATGCGCCTGACCAACTGATGCCAACTTACGAAAGCTGGATCATCCGTCGCGAGTCCTGGTTGCCGCCGTTTCCGGTCACGAGACGATACGAGCGCGATCGTGACGCCACGGGTCGCTTTGAGGAATAGGTCGCACGAACCGTGCGACGGCGCCGGCGCGTCACTCCGGAAGGCCGGCCTTACGGAAGCCGCCAACGAAATGCTCAAGCGTCGCAGCGTCGCGGAATGGCTCCGTCGCCGCCCAGTGGCGGGTTGTGAAATGCGGGTTGCCGACGAGAAACAGTTCGACCTCTGCGCGCGCCTCGTCGAGCCGGCCGAGTTGGGCAAGGCTTGCCGCCAGGAAACGGCGTGAGCTTGTACGATAGGTCTCGTCCCTGCGCAGTGTCTCGACAGCGGCTTCGTATTCGCCGGCTGCATATTGCGCCTGGCCGAGCGCGAGATAATACCAACTTGCCGGAAACGGATTCAGCCGGAACGCCTTGCGAATGTGCTCAAGACCCTCCGCGACCCGTCCGGCCAGGACCGCGATGTCGGACAATGCCGCCCAGGCATCGGCCTCGTTCGGGTCGAGCTCGATCGCCTTGGCGAATTCCGCGTCCGCCTCCGCGAAGCTGCGCTCGTAGGCAAGCAGGTAAGCCAAAACCCAGCGGCAGCCGGCATCGTTGGGGTCGATCGCCACGGCTTTGCGCGCGAGTTCCAAAGCAGCGCTACGGGATGTTTCGGTTGGTCCGCCGGAATGCACCCATCCCATCCAGTGGTTCATGGCAAGCCAGCGATAGGCCTCGGCATATTCCGGATCGAGTGAAACCGCGCGGGTGAGCATCAGATGCGCTTCCCGCGCCGTCTGCGGCGAATCATCCATCAGCTTGCGCGCTCGCACGCAGAGATCGTAGGCCTCGAGATTTTGGGGCCGATTGCGCGGCGGCGGTGCGCGCAGCCGGCCGAGTAACGCCGCGACGATCTTGCCGGTGACCTCGTCCTGAACGGCAAAAAATATCTTCCAGGCTGCGATCGAAGCGTTCCGCCCATAGATGATCGCCACTCACCGCGTCGACCAGTTGTGCGTTGATGCGCACGTGCCCTGCGGCGCGCCTTGCGCTACCCTCCAGCAGGTAGCGCACGCCAAGGTCCTCAGCGATCCCGCGCACGTCCATCGCCTTTCCTTTGTAGGCAAAGGCCGAGTTGCGTGCGATGACGAACAGGCCGGAGACCCTCGACAAGTCGGTGATCAGGTCTTCGGTCAACCCGTCCGCGAAGGATTCCTGCTCGGGATCGTTGCTGACATTGACGAAGGGCAGCACGGCTATCGATGGTTTGTCGGGCAGCGGCAAAGGTTTTCGCTTCGCGACGCCGAGCTGTTCGCCGGCGCCCGTGAAGCGGTAGCCGACGCGCGGAACCGTGGCGATCCATTCACCGCCGTCGGCGGCCGGGCCAAGCAGCTTCCGCAGCACTGCGATCTGGACGGTGAGGTTGCCTTCCTCGACGGCTGTACCCGGCCACGCCGCGTCCATCAACTCAGCCTTTTCAAGGATTTCGCCGGGCCGTCCGACGAGCGCCGCAAGCAGCTTTAGCCCGCGGTAGCTAACGGCAACGGGGACATCGTTCCGAAGGAGCGTTCCCGCACCCGGATCAAGCACGAACGGACCAAAGGCAAAGCGCGGTCCCTGCATACGGCGCATCTATAGCCCGTTTGGAAGTTTTGAGAACTATTTGGGAGAGCTTAATTACGGCGCGGTTCGTATCCTGCAGAATTCAGCCTCTTTCAGGTCGAGGGCCCCACACTCCCAAAATCGTATGGGCCCCTCAAACCACATGGAGGTTGCCATGAACGATATTCCCACCTTTGCCTCGGCCCCGCTTGAGGCTACGCGGCCGGCGGAAGCATCGCCTCGGCGCTACAGCCTGGCGACGCTGCGAAGCATTATCGCGGCCTGGCGCGAGCCGACACGCTTTCGCTGGGATCTCAAGCGATTGGCGGAGACCAATCCCCATCTGATCGACGATATCGGTCTGACGAGGCGACAGGCCGAGGAAGAGATCGCCAAGCTGCCCTTCTGGCAGCGATAGGCGGATGCTGCAACAACACCGGATCACCAACGACCAGCGGCTGATTGCAGATGAAGACGAAGCCGCCGCCCCGAAATGATGATCACAGGCTAGTGGTCGCGGCGACAATCAACCCGCCCAACGGCAACATTGGTGAAGCCGGTACGAAGCGCTTCGCGTTCATCGCCGCTGTAGGCCAGAAGTTGAGCGCCATGAACGACGCCGCAATGGTGGATACGGCCAACGCCGCGGCGGGAAAGGGTCCACCCAAGGCCGTTGCGAGGCAAAGGCCGCCTGCGATCTCCAGCACCGATCCGGCCGCGAGAAGAGGCTTGGGAGCAGGAAGCCCCGCCCGGCCAGGGACGCTGCAATCGCCCGGAATCTGAGGACATGCTCGGCGCCCGCCCAGATCAAGACGCCGCCGAGCAAAACCAACCCGAGGTGGGAGGAACGCGATCATTCATTGCTGCCATCTTCGGTGTAAACCGCTAGCTCGTAACCGTCCGGGTCCACGAAATGAAAGCGCCGGCCGCCGGGGAAGCCATAAATCGGCCTGACGATCTTGCCCCCCGCTTCCTCGACACGCTTGACGGTTCCCGGCAGATCATCGGCATAGAGAATGACGAGCGGGCCTCCTCCGGACCTCGCTGGGCCAGCAGCAAAGCCACCTGACAAGCGCCCGTCGTTGAACTCGCAATATTGCGGGCCGTAGTCGGTGAAGGTCCAGCCGAACGCCTTTCCGTAGAAGTCGCGTGACCGCTGAATGTCTTTCACGTTGAATTCGACGTAGTCGATCCGTTGGTCGTTTTTGTTGCTCATGACGCATACCTCTCATGTGATGTACGACGCCGAAAGATAAGCACGCATGTCGCTTGCCTTATTGAACAGAACGGCCATTGACGTATGAGCCGCACACTGGCGATGCACGTCGCATCGCCCCCCACCTGCCCTCTTCGTTCCGGCCGGAAGAAAACAACCGATTCTTGCAACCGTTCTCGATTGGAAGACGTTGTCTCGAGCGACGGCCGAGCGCAGCCGCTGCGCCGTAGGTTCACCGCCGCTAATCCGAAGGGGAGCGAGATGAGCGATCCCGTCCCAGCGCAGGCAACGGGTTCATTTCAGCAACGTCCAGCGTCGGCGCGGCTTCGCGGGAGCTTTGCTTCGGTGTGGGTGCATCGAATGGACCCGGCGGGCTCACCGCCAATCGTCATCATGCCCGACACGACGATCGATTTGCAATGGATCGGAGACAGCTTCCGAATTGCCGGCCCTGACAAGGAACCGCAGACCGAGGTTCTAGCGGCGGACGAGGTCGTGATCGGCTTGCGCTTCCATCCTGCCGCGGCGGCGGCATGGCTCGGCGTGCCGCAAATCGAGCTGGTCGGCAAGAGGCTGTCGCTCGAAGATCTGTGGGGGGCGCGAGCTCGCCGCCTCGCCAGCCGCGTGCGCTCCAGCGACAGTCTCGAGGATCTGGCCTGCTCGCTCCAACAGGCCGTCGCCGAGGAGGTGCCCGCGCCCGCGACCGACGTTCCCATGCAGGCGGCATATCGTTTGATCGAGCGCGGGCCGCCACCCGACGCGCCGCTCGTCCCTTGGTTGATGCGCGCGCTCGAGATGAGCGAAAGGACGTTGCGCCGGCGCTTCGACACGAGCTTCGGCTATGGCCCCAAGACGCTTGACCGTATCCTCCGCTACCAGCGCTTTCTGCGGCTTTCCAGCCGCTCCAGCAGCTCCACCGCCATGCTGGCGGCCGAAGCGGGCTATTCCGACCAGGCGCATCTTGTCCGCGAGAGCCGCCGCCTGACGGGAAACACCCCGCGACAGATTCATCATCTGCTGCACTGCCAGTGAATTCTCGGCGCGTTCTTCGACCAGAGGAGACTGCTATGAAACCGCACATTCGGTTTTGACTATCGCTGTCGCCGACCTTGGCGGCCAGCACAACCCCGAGGGGCTGACTATGTTGCTCTATCCAGATTCGCCTCGCCTGCATGACGCATCATGCGGCGAAAGCTCATTGAGATATGCGCCCGCCTTATGTGCCCTATGGACTCCCAGTCACCGATCTCGGCGGCGGCAAGGACCTCTTCCATTTCGCGGCGGAACGCGGTGAACTCCTCGACAAGGCCCAATTGCGGCATCATCTTCAGGACGACGCGCGCGACCTGAAAATACAGGCGCTCGCTGATCTCGCGCAGCGGCTGGTTGCCGGTCATCGCCGTGAGCTCGTAGAAAAAATCCATGTTGAGGCGCAGGAAAGCGCGCTGGTCGGGATTGAGTATATCGGCATCGCAGCGCGCGATGAGCGCCCGTATCCGGTCGAGATCGTCCGCCGTGCGCGGGATCGGCGAAAGCTTGCCGACGAGGAGCGCCAACTCCAGGCGCAAATGATAGACCTGCTGCAATTCCTCGATATCGACATCGGTGACGATCGTGCCGACGCCATGGACGGATTGAACCAGACCCTCGGATTCGAGACGCGCCAGGACACGCCGGACCGGCGTGCGGCTGATCTCGAATTCCTGGGCAAGTTCTTCCTCGGACAGATGGCTTCCCGGCGCATAATCGAGCAGGCAGATGCGGTCGCGCAGTATCCGGTAAATGCGTTCAAATCGCTCCCGGGCCGAGAGCGGACGTGGCGCCGCGGCGGTCACGGCTGTGGGCGTGGCATCTGTCTCAAGCGTCATCCAGCCTCCAGGACAGCGTGCAGGAACTGCCGTGTCCGCTCGTTCTTGGGGGTGCCGAACAACTCGCCTGGCGGCCCCTGCTCGCAGATCTTGCCCGCGTGGAAAAAGCAGACGCGATCGGAGAATTCCTTGGCAAATCCCATCTGGTGGGTGACCATCAGCATAGTGAGGTCATGCTCCCTACCAAGTTTTCGGATGACTTCAAGCACTTCGCCGACGAGTTCGGGGTCCAGGGCCGAGGTCACCTCGTCGAACAGCATGATCTTGGGCCGCATGGCGCAAGCGCGTGCGATGGCGACACGCTGCTGCTGACCACCGGAGAGCTGCGAGGGATAGTGGTCCTTCTTATCCGATAAGCCGACCATGTCGAGCAGTTCGGCGGCACGCGCCTCGGCATCGGCCCGCTTCATGCCGAGCACGGTTATCGGTGCCTCGATGCAGTTCTGCATCGCCGTCATGTGCGGGAACAGGTTGAACGACTGGAACACCATGCCGATCTTAGCGCGGATCTTACGGATGTGGGCGAGATCGGCGGGAACAAGTTTGCCGTTCCTCTCCATATGGGTCAGCGGCTCGCCTTCAACCCAGATGACACCGTCATTGATCGTCTCCAGCGTCATCAGCATGCGCAGCACCGTCGTCTTGCCGGAGCCGGACGGGCCGATGATGGAGACCTTTTCGCCGCGTGCTATTTCCAGATTAAGCCCGTCGAGAACGGTTAACGTGCCGTAGCGTTTCGATACATTGTCGAAGCGAACCATCGGTTGTTCCGTCATCGCATGGTCCTCCGGTTGAGCAGGCCTTCGAGGGAGCGAATGAGCGCAGCAGAAACCAGGCTCATGGCAAGGAAGAACAGACCGACCAGCGTCATCGGCTCGGTGTAGCGGAAGGTTTCGGAGCCAATGATCTTGGCCGTCTGCATCAGCTCCAGCACGGCGATTGCGGACAGCAATGGCGTCTCCTTGAACAAGGCAACCAGATAGTTGCCGAGCGCCGGAACGATCGGCGGAATCGCCTGCGGAATGATGATGTCGCGGAACGTTGTCCAGGCCGAAAGATTAAGTGCGATCGAGGCTTCCCACTGGCCGCGAGGGATGTTGTCGAAACCGGCGCGATAGACCTCAGAGCAATAGGCGGCATAGTGGATGCCGATGGCCAGCACCCCGGCGGTGAAGGCGTCGAGCACGACACCGAATTTCGGAAAGACGAAATAGAGAAAGAATATCTGGATAAGCAGCGGGGTCGAACGGATCAGTTCGACCAGCACCGAAATTGTCCAGCCGGTCCACGGCACGGCGATACGGACGACGGCCAGCACCAGGCCAAGCGAGGCGGCAAGTGCAAAGCCGATCAGCGTCGCCTCGATGGAGACGATGGCCGCGCGGGCGAGCACCGGCAGGATTTCAAAAGCAAATGCCCAGTCCCAAATCATGCTGCCTTCCCTCGCGCCAGTCCGATCGATGCCCGCCTTTCGAGAAGCCGCATGCCGATGGTGAGAACCAGCGACATTGCCAGGTACATCAAAAGGACCAGTGTGAAGATCGGAATGGTCTTGAACGTATTCTGGTTCATTTGCTGCGCCTTGAAGGCGAGGTCGGAAAGCGTGATCAGCGAGACCAGCGCTGTCGATTTCAGAAGCTCGATGAACAGGTTGCCCCAGGGCGGGATCATCGCCACAAAGGCCTGCGGCAGGATGATCCGGCGCAACATCTGTGGCCGGCTCATGTTCAATGCCGTACACGCCTCCCACTGGCCGCGAGCGACCGACAGGATCGCGCCACGCACGACCTCCGACCCGTAGGCACCGACGTTCAGGCCGAGTGCCAGGACTGCCACCACGAAAGCGTTGATCGTGACGCCGAATTGCGGCAGCACGAAAAACAGCCAGAACAATTGTACCAATGCCGACGTTCCGCGGAAGATCTCGACATAGACCGTGGCCAGCCATCTGAGCGGCGCCGGGCCATACATCCGTGCAAGTGCTGCAAGCACGCCCATGACGATTGCGAGCAGGCTGCCGAGGACGGCGATCTCGATTGTCAGGACCGCGCCTTGCAGCAGCCCCGGCATGAACACTCGATAGCTTTCCTGTGTTGCCAAGGCGCCGATCACGACGAGCGCGATGACCAGCATGGCAACGAGCGTACGGATACCCATGCGATTCCCTCGGGAAAAAGGGCGGCGCTTTCGCGCCGCCGGCAGTTGGGAACCTACTTGCCCGCGCAAAGCTCCGCGGTGGTCTTGTTGGGGAGGTAGTCCTTGCCGAAGCCGAGGGGCTCGACCAGCGCGATATGCTCCGGCGAACCGATGAACTTCTTCAGCTCGGCGTTGAACGCCTCCAGCAGGTCTGTGTCTTCCTTGCGGAAGCCGAAGCCGCCATGGCCTTTCACCGATTTGCCGGCAACCTCGCCGAAGGGCTTGGTCGATTCGACGCCGTCGGCTTTCTTGGCCATATCGGCGATCGAAAGAGCGGTCAGCGCGGCCGCATCGGCGCGGCCCGACTGGACGGCCGCGACCAGGCTGGACTGGTCGGGCAAGGCGACGATCTGCCCATCAGCGACGCCCGCGTCCTTGGCGTAACCGCCTTCGACCGCGCCGGCCATCACGGCGAGCTTGAGATCCGGATTTTCCTTGAAGCTGGAAAAGTCCTTCACGCCTTTCGGATTGCCTTTTGCGACCAGCATGGCCTGACCGATGCCGTAGGACGGCTCGGAGAAATTGATCTCAGCGCAGCGCTTCGGGTTGATGAACATGCCGGCGGCGATGATGTCGAAGCGGCCGGCCTTGAGACCCGGGATGAGCGAACCGAATTCGGTCAGCACACCGTCAACCTGCGGGATGCCCATCTTGGCGAGCACCGCCTTGGCGACTTCAGGGGCCTCGCCGGTCAGCTTGCCGTCAGGCGTGGCGTAACCGAACGGCGCCTCGTTGGCGAAACCGACGCGGATGTAACCGTCCTTCTTGGCCCGTTCGAGGGTGGTTTCCGCGTGAGCGGATAGCGACGTCAATGACGTCGCGGCGAGCGCGATGCAGGCAGCCGCTTTCACGACCATGCGGCGCGATATCGATGAATTGAGCATGCTTTTCTCCCATTGGACAACTGTGGATGGTTCCCAGGGCGCGCCCTTCTTCGAGGTCGACGCCTGCTTGATAAGACGTATACAACTGCCCTAGACATTTCGCAAGCAGAGATATAGAAACCACGAAAATTCGGCGATAATTCGTAGTTAGCCAACAAATTGACGTCGAGTTGTGCACAATTTGGCCTGTTTGCCCATGTTGATCAAAGGGCAAGCGGCGTACCTGGAAGGCAGGATTTCGGTGGCGACTGCGAACGGGTTCGGGACATTCACGCAAGCGGAGTATGGGCAGCGCCTCGCCGGCGTGAAGACACGCATGCAAAAAGCCGGCTTCGATCTCATCGTCTGTCAGGATCCAGCCAACATGTGCTGGCTGACCGGCTATGACGGATGGTCGTTCTATGTTCCGCAGTGCGTCCTCGTCCATCTGGAGGAGGATCGGCCGATCTGGTTCGGCAGGGCGCAGGATGCCAAGAGCGCGCGCCTGACAACCGGCCTGCCGGAGACAAACATCGTGCCGTTCTCGGAGCGGCTGGTGCAGCAGCCCGTCGAACACCCCTATGACGAACTCGCCCGACTGATCCGGTCGCGCGGCTGGGAAAAGGCCCGTATCGGCGTCGAGATGGACGCGCATTATTACACTGCGCGCTGCCACGCCCACCTTGTCGAGGGACTGCCCGACGCGCACTTCGCCAACAACCACGATCTCGTCAACTGGGCGCGGCTGGTCAAATCCGAAGCCGAGCTGGTGCTGATCCGCGAGGCGGGTGCGATCTGCACGCATGCCATGAACCGTGCCATCGAGAAAATGCGGCCTGGTGTGCCTCAGAACCACGTCATTGCGGAAATCTATCACGCGCAGATCATGGGCGTGCCCGGATCAGGCGGCGACTATGCCGCGATCTGTCCGCTGATGCCCGTTGGCGAGGGCACTAGCACGCCGCACCTGACGTGGTCCGACGCGCCGCTGCCGGACAGCGGCCTCGCCATTCTGGAGATCGCCGGCGTGCGCCGCCGCTACCATGCGGCGCTGACCCGGACGGTACATTTCGGCAAGCCGCCGCAAGCCATCCTCGACATGGCCAAGGCGATCGTCGAGGGCGTCGACGCTGGCCTCGAGAAGGCGCGCCCCGGCAACACCGCCGAACAGGTGGAAGCCGCCTGGCAGGCAGTCCTGCGACGGAACGGGCTGAAGAAAGACAGCCGCGTAGGCTATCCGGTCGGGCTCGCATACCCGCCCGATTGGGGTGAACGCACCGCAAGCCTTCGTCCGGGCGATACTACCGAGATGCAGCCTGGGATGTGCTTCCATTTCATGGCCGGCGTTTGGCTCGACGATTTCGGCATCGCCATCTCGGAATCGTTCGTCGTCACGGAACGCGGCGGCAAACGCCTCTGCGATGTGGCGCGCGAACTCATCGTCATCGACTGACATGGCGGCCGGGAAACCGGCTGCCGAAAAGACCATGCCCGCCAGCAAGCCGGCAACAAGCACGAGGACGCCCGATGGACCGCAATCCTTTTTCCGAAGCCGAAATCGCCGGCCGCCTGGCAAAGGTCCGTACTGCACTGATTGAGCGTGAGCTCGACGCGGCAGTGTTTGCCTCGCCGGAGAACGTCTTCTATCTCACCGGGCTTGATCACTGGGGGTATTTTGCCCCTCACCTGCTGATTGTCCCGCTCCGGGGAAAACCTGTCCTGGTCACCCGCTCGATGGAGAAGGTGACGATCGAGAAGCAGGTGAAGGCAGCGGAATTCCGTGGCCATTCCGACAGCGAAACGGCGGCCGACCTTGCCGCGCGGGTGCTGGCAGAGCTCGGCCTATCCGGCAAGCGGATCGGCCTCGAATACTGGACAGCCGGCCTTAGCCATGGACTTGCCGTGGCACTCCAGATGAAAGCCGATGCAAAGTGGAGCGATGTCTCCGGTCTGATCGACAAAATGCGGCGGGTCAAAAGCGCCGAAGAACAGGCGCTGATGCGGCGGGCGGCACAAGTGACGGACGCCGCCGCCGGTGCCGCGATCGCGGCGATCTCCGATGGCGCTTCCGAACAGGAGGCCGCCGCCCAATGTGTTGCGGCAATGATCCGCGCCGGCGGTCATGCGCCGGGCTTCGGACCGTTCATCCGCCCGGCCGCGCGCCTGGGTGAAGAGCACACGACCTGGGGCGACGGGATCTACCGCAAGGGCGAGCCCGTCTTTGTCGAACTGTCCGGGTGCATCTCGCGCTACCACGCCCCGCTCGGCCGGCTCGTTCGCATAGGCCACATCAGCGATGAAGACGCCACAATGGCGGAGGTGACCGCCAAGGCGTTCAACGCGGTCGTCGAGGCGCTACGGCCGGGCGCCAAGGCGCGCGATGTCTACGCCGCCTGGCAGGCCGTCGCCGACGAGGCCGGTCTTTCCCACTATCGCCGCCATCACTGCGGTTACCTTGTCGGCGCCGGCCAGCCGCCGTCATGGACCGGCGGCAATTCGGTGACCGGCTTGAGGCACGATTCCGACCTCGAGATCGAGACCGGGATGAGCTTTCACATCCTGTCGTGGCTGATGGGAACGGGTCGCGGCAATGACTTCGTCTCCAACACGGTGCTGTTGACCGATGCGGGCGCTGAAGTGCTTACCCGCACGCCGGCCGGCCCCATCGTTCGATAGGCCTGCACACATGGCGCGCTACTCGGCATTTTCGATTTTACGCAACGCGCTTTCCGGCCAGAAGAATTGGCAGCGCGCCTGGCGGGCCGCGGAGCCAAAATCGTCCTACGATGTGATCGTTATTGGCGGCGGCGGACACGGCCTCGCCACCGCCTTCTACCTCGCCGAGAACCACGGCATCCGTGACGTCGCGGTGCTCGAAAAGGGTTATGTCGGCGGCGGCAATGTCGGCCGCAACACCACCGTCATCCGCTCCAACTACCTGCTCGACGGCAACACCCAGTTCTACGAATTCTCGATGAAGCTTTGGGAGGACATGTCTCAGGCGCTGAATTTCAACGTGATGTTCTCCCAGCGCGGTCAACTCGTCACGGCGCACTCGGCCGATCAGCTCGACGGTTTCAGCCACCGCGCCAACGTCATGCGGCTGAACGGCATCGACGCCGACATCCTCGACCGCGAAGACGTGCGCCGGCTGGTGCCCTATCTCGATTTTTCCGACACCGCCCGCTTCCCGATCCATGGCGCCATCTTTCAGGGCCGCGCGGGCACGGCACGCCACGACGCCGTCGCCTGGGGCTATGCGCGTGCCGCCGACAGCCATGGCGTCGACGTCATCCAGAACTGCGAGGTGACAGGCTTTGTCCGTGACGGCGACAGCATCGTCGGCGTCGAAACCACGAAAGGCCGGATCGGCGCCGGCAAGGTCGGCCTCGCGGTTGCTGGCCACACGTCCGTGCTCGGCGCCAAGGCTGGGCTTGAATTGCCGATCGAAAGTCATGTGCTGCAAGCTTTCGTCACCGAGCCGCTGAAGCCGCTGGTAGATCACGTCGTGGCCTATGGCGCCGACCATTTCTACGTCAGCCAGTCGGACAAGGGCGGGTTGGTCTTCGGCGGAAATCTCGACGGCTACAATTCATATGCCCAGCGCGGCAATCTCGGCGTCGTGCGCGAAGTGGCGGAGGCCGCGATTGCATTGATGCCGTGCATTTCGCGCGTCCGCCTGCTTCGACATTGGGGCGGCGTCATGGACATGACCCCCGATGCTAGCCCGATCATCTGCCCGACGCCGATCGAGGGTCTCTATCTCAACGGCGGCTGGTGCTATGGCGGCTTCAAGGCGACGCCGGCTTCCGGCTGGTGCTTCGCCCACACGATCGTCACCGGCAAGGCGCATCCCTTGATCGCGGCCTACGGGCTCGATCGTTTCCGCACCGGCCACACACTCGATGAGGCCGGTGTCGGCCCTTCCGCCTGGCTGCAATAGGAGGCGGGACAAAATGCTGCGCATCGAATGCCCCTGCTGCGGCCCGCGCGATCATGACGAGTTCCGCTATGGCGGCGATGCCTCGGTCAAGCGTCCGGCCCATGACGATCCCGATCCGGAGGCCTGGTACCGTTATGTCTATGTCAGGACAAACCCGGCCGGCGCGCACCGTGAATTCTGGCAGCACGTGACCGGCTGCCGGCAATGGCTGGTGGTCGAACGCGACACCCGCAACCATGCCATCGCAGCCGTCGACTTTGCCAGAAAATTGCGGGCCAGGAAATCAACTCTCAGGAAGTCACCGGCATGAGTTCAAACCGCAAACGGCTGTCGGTGGGTGCCCGCATCATTCGCGAGCAGCCGGTCGAGTTTACCTTCGACGGCCGCAAGCTGGCTGGATATCGCGGCGACACGCTTGCCTCCGCGCTGCTCGCCAATTGCGTCACGCTGGTCGGGCGCAGCTTCAAATATCATCGCCCGCGCGGCATTTTTTCAGCCGGACCCGAAGAGCCGAATGCGCTGGTTACGCTCGGGACCGCCGGGAGGCGCGAGCCGAATCTGCCGGCGACCACACTGGAACTCGCCGACGGTATGGTCGTGGAGAGTCAGAACCGCTGGCCATCGCTTGCCTTCGACATGCAAAGCGTCAACGGGCTGTTGGCACCGTTTCTGTCCGCCGGCTTCTACTACAAGACCTTCATGGGCCCGACGCGCCGCGCCTGGATGTTCTACGAGCACTTTATCCGCAAGGCTGCCGGTCTGGGCAGAGCCGGCACCGGCGCAGATCCCGACCACTACGAGGTTCGTCATGCCTTCGCCGATGTCGCCATCGTCGGCGGCGGCCCGGCGGGATTGTCGGCGGCGCGGGCGGCCGCCGCGGCCGGCGCGCGGGTCGCGCTGATCGAGCAGGATTTCGTGCTTGGCGGCCAGCTTCTGGCGGAACCGTCCGACAGCGCAGCGGCCGCATGGCTGCGGCAGGCCGAGGCCGAGTTGGAGGGCTTCGAAACCATCAGGGTGATGAAGCGGACGACCGCTTTCGGCAGCTATGACGGCAATGTCCTGGGACTGGTCGAACAGCGCGATCCAACCAATCCGCAGCCGAATGGCGAGACACGGCAAACGGTCACCGTGCTGCGCGCCCGCTCGATCGTTTTCGCCACCGGCGCCATCGAGCGGCCGATGGTGTTCTCGAACAACGACCGGCCCGGCGTCATGCTTGCCTCGGCCGCCCGGACCTATCTCAACCGTTTCGCCGTCCTGCCGGGCAAGAAAATCGTCGTCGCCACCACCAATGACGGTGCCTGGCGCACCGCCTTCGACTATGCCGCAGCCGGCGCGGAGGTGACGGTTGCCGATCTGCGCCCCGTCCCGCCCGCAGCACTTGCCGCAGAAGCCGCACGGCTCGGCGTGGTGGTGCGGGCCGCAACGCGCATTGTCGACCTGCATGGCGGCCATGCGATCAGGCGCGTAACGCTCAATGGTCCGGAGGGACAATCTTCGGCCGCCTGCGACCTGGTCTGCATCTCCGGCGGCTGGTCGCCAACCGTGCATCTCACCTCACACCTCGGTGTCAAACCTGTGTATCGCGACGACATTGACGGCTTCGTGCCGGGCGTCTTTTCAGCCAGCCAGTTCGGCGCCGGTGCAATGATAGGAGCCTATGCGACAGTCGCTGCCATCGAGGACGGCCATCGCGCCGGCATCGAAGCGGCAGCCTCCTGCGGCAAGTCGGCACCAGTGTCCGCTCCATCGAAACTCGATCTCGGTGAGACCGGCTCGAGCGTCCTTCGCGAAGCCCTGCCCGCTGGACGTGCAAAGGCCTTCGTCGATTTCCAGATGGACGTGACAACCGGGGATATCGAGCTCGCCCATCGCGAGGGCTATGAATCGGTCGAGCACCTGAAGCGCTACACTACGCTCGGCATGGGCACCGACCAAGGCAAGACCAGCAATTTTCCCGCACTTGCCGCGATGGCAGCGCTGCGCAACGCAACGATTCCTGAGACCGGCACCACGACCTTCCGCCCGCCCTATACGCCGGTTGCCATCGGCGCGCTTGCCGGGCGCGCCATCGGCCATCATTTCAAGCCGATCCGCCGCACGCCGATGCATGACTGGCACGTGGCGAACGGCGCCGAGATGCTCGAGGTCGGGCTCTGGATGCGGCCCTATTTCTACCGGCAGTCGGGACGTGACGTGAACGACGCCTATGTCGCCGAAATGCGGAATGTGCGCCAGGCCGGGGGGCTGATGGACATCTCCACGCTCGGCAAGATCGATGTCCAGGGCCCGGATGCGGCAATCTTCCTCGATCGCGTCTACGCCAACGGCTTTGCCAAACTGGCGGTAGGCCGCGCCCGCTACGGCATCATGCTGCGCGACGACGGTATCGTCTTCGACGACGGCACCACGACGCGGCTGGCGGAAAACCGGTTCTTCATGACGACCTCGACCGCCAAGGCCGCCGATGTGCTGTCGCGTCTCGAATTCCTGCTCGACACGGCCTGGCCGGATTTGCGTGTGGCCGTCACCTCGGTCAGCGATGAATGGGCGGCAATGTCGGTTGCCGGGCCTAACAGCCGCGCAATTCTCGGTGCTGCTTTTCCTGCCCTTGACGTTTCCGATGAGGCACTTCCGCACATGGGACTACTCGAAAGCGAGTGGGAGGGCCGTGGGCTCCGCATCTTGCGTCTCAGTTATTCCGGCGAGCGCGCTTACGAAATCTATGTCGGCGCCACTGCCGGTGAACAGCTCTGGAGCTGTCTGCTCGAAGCCGGCAGACTGCTCGAGCTGAAGCCGTACGGCGTCGAGGCGCTTGGTGCGCTGCGGGTCGAAAAGGGCCATGTCGCCGGACCTGAGATCGACGGGCGCACGACGCTCGACGATCTCGGCCTCGGCCGCATGGCCGGCAAGCGCAGCGGCTTCGTAGGCGACGTCCTGCGACGGCGCCCTGCCCTCCAGGCCCCCAACCGACAGCGCCTGGTCGGACTGGAATGCATTGAGGACGGAAAACGCCTGCGCGGCGGCGCCATCCTGTTCCTGCCGGATGAGAAACTCCATGGCCATGGGCGCGGTCGCGTCACCTCTGTCACTTTCAGCCCCGAATGCGGCCATTATGTCGGGCTGGCCCTGCTTGCCGGTGATGTCGCGGCAGAAGGAAGCGAGGTCGTAGCAGTTTATCCGATGAAGGCCGAAACGGTTCGCGCCCGCGTTGTCTCGCCGGTATTCGTCGATCCACAGGGAGAACGGCTGCATGGCTAGCTTGACCTCTTCTCGGGATTTCAGCCTGTCCGTGGCAGATTGTCCGCTCATCCAGATCGAGGGCTGGGACGCGACATTGACGCAATTCGAAAAGAGCGTCTCGGCGCCGCTGGGCAAGAAACTTCCCGCTTCGGTCGGAGAGACGGTTCGCCACAAGGGGTTTCTGATTATCCGCGTTGCACCTCGCCGCCTCTGGCTGGCTCTCGACGAAGGCACGCAAGCGCCTGCGCTTGCCGTCGACCCCGATCTCGGCTGTTCCGTTCCCCTCGCGGAAGGTCGTGTTCGTTTGAAAATGGCCGGCCCTGGTATCGCAAGGCTTCTGTCCGGCTGCATTGCCGTCGACTGGCACGCGCCGGCCGCCGCTCCGGGCCGCGCCGTGCTGACATCCTTCCATCACGTGTCCGTGCTCTTCCTGCGCACCGGCGAGACCGCGTGCGAACTTATCGTGCCGCGAAGTTTTGCCCGCAGCCTCTCGGATTGGATCGCCGACGGCTAGCCTGGCCGAGATCCGCCAATTCGAGGGCGCAGCTGAGGTCCGCCTAACTGACGGCAAAGCTGCAACAGGCTGCCAGGCCCTCGCCAGGCGCAAGCACCGACAGTCCATTCCATTTGTCGATCGAACCACGATTATGAGCATCGACAGCATGACTGACCGGTTCAAAACAGAAGAAGTCGCTCTCGTCCGATGGCGAATAGACCAGGTAGAAATTCAAGGGCGATGAAGCTTCAATTCGCAGGCTGCAACTGTGCTCCGGCCACGATATGGTGGCGACGCCGCTCCAACCGGCAAACAGATTGTTTATCCATCCACTCGGCAATACGACTGGGGCGCCGAAATCCCAATCGGGATGGGTTTTGACATCCACAAACCGTTCAGGGAGATGGTTGGGCAGTTCGAGACAAACCTGCGAGGCCGGCGCATGAAGCGCGGTTCGTGCCGTTCTCGGGAACCATGGATGGATGCCAAGTCCGAACGGCAATCTGATCGATGCCTGATTGACGATGCGAAGGTTCAACTCGAATCCCTGTCCGGCCAGCGCGTAGCTCACCTCGGCGCGATATCGGTATGGGCCGGGCCCGTTGCTGATGAGCGACAGCTTCGCGTTGTCTTGCGCTACGCTGTCGACGTCCCACTCGCTGGAAGATCCATTGCCGTGGATGGGAAATGGCTCGCCTGCAACATTGGCAGGCAGTTCGTGGAATTTGGAGTCGAATGTGAACCCGCCGCCCGAGATGCGATTTGACCACGGCAAAAGCAGGTTGCAGGCAAGGTCGAACGGGTTGCTGCTCCCGCCATCCGGCCATGGCCGGAAGAGCGGCACGCGCCCATAGTCCAGTCTCGCAAGGCCTGCCCCAAGCGATGGGACAATTTCAGCGGACAGGTCTCCGCTTCTGATCTTGATCGTCCGGACCATCAGTTTCGGACGGTGTCGGCCTTGGCAGCGGCGATCGGCTGTTGATGGCGGCCTTTGCGAGCCACTGCAAGAAGGTCGTTCGACGCGATACCGATGAGCGCCTTCATCTGATCGTGAGCGTCGTCGGCCCTGCGCATCCTAATTGCCTCCAGCACGTCGCCATGCGCGCTGAGCGTCTGCTGGTAATTGGCGGTGGCCGATGTGGTCAAGCGGAAGGAGAAGCTGAGGGCGGCCGCGAGCATATTGCCGAGATTGGCGAATACCGGGTTGCGGCTGGCACGAAGGATGGCGGTATGAAACCTGACGTCGGCGTCGAGACACGCAGCGAGATCGTCCTGCGGAGCAATGCGCATGGCTTCATAGGCCGCTTCGATGACTGCGAGATCGCCTGACGTCGCCATCTTGGCGGCAAGTTGGGCGGCAGCGGGTTCAATGACCAGTCGCGCTTCGATCAATCCGCGGACGAAATCGAGGTCGGGCTCGATATCGCGCATCCATTCCAGAACCTGTGCATCCAGCCTGTTCCATTCGCTCGACGCGCGCACACGCGTCCCGGCCCGCTTGCGTGCCTCGATCAGTCCTTTCGCCGAAAGCGTCAGAAGAGCATCGCGAAGTGCAGTGCGGCTCGCCCCGTAGATGACGCAAAGTTCGGCTTCCGTTGGCAGCACGGAATGCTGCGCGTAGGAACCGGCGAGGATGCGCTGTCCTAGATCGCGTGCGATGCGATCCTTGAGCGATGACGTGGTGCCATCTGCGGCAGGAATGTCCTGCTTGCCCTGGCCAGTCGAAGCGATCGCCGCGTCCATCGTCATGTCCTGTTCAAGTGGTACTCGGCAATTACCACAGCAAGTATCAGCAGCGAGCCCTTGGCAAGCAACTGATAGAAGGTTGGCACGGAGGTCAGTATCATTCCGTTGTTGAGGACGCCAATGATGGCGACGCCCAGCAGCGCGCCGATGATCGTACCCTTCCCGCCCTGCAAGGCGCAGCCACCCAGCACGGCCGCTGTGATGGCCTCGAGTTCCAGACCTTGGGATCCGGATACGGGCTGCCCCGAGCCGGTACGGGCAGCCAACAGAATCCCGGCCAATCCAGCCGTCACGCCACTCATGATGTAGATGCCGACGCGGTAGCGGTTGATGTTGATGCCGGAGAAGCGCGCGACAACGGGATTGCCGCCCAGGGCATAGATGTTACGCCCAACGATCGAGCGGGCAAGGAAGAGATGGAACACGATCGCGGTCAGCAAGAGAATCCAGATCAGCAGAGGCAGGCCGAGGATTCGCCCGATCCCGATGAAGCGGAACGTGTCGCTGAAGATCGCGATCGATTGCCCATCGGACATGATGAATGCGATGCCGCGGAAGATCGCCATCGTACCGAGAGTCGCGATGACTGCGTTGACCCGCCCATAGGTGATGATGATGCCGTTCACAAGACCGGCAAGACCGCCCAGGACCAGGCCGGCAACAATGCCCACCGCAGGCGAGCCCGTCGACTGGATGGCCATTGCCGTCGATACAGTGGTCAGACCGACAATTGCGCCGACGGCGATATCAAGTCCGCCCGCGACAATGACCACGGTCTGGCTCATCGCCAGAACACCCAGGATGGTGATGCCCAGGCCAATGTTCAGCAGGTTTCGGCTTGAGAAGAACACGTCGCCTCTCAGGGTGCCGAAAATGAGCACGAGGATGGCGAGAGCAACCAAAAGGCTTATATTGTGAATGCCGATGCGCTCCGCGATGCGCAAGGAGGCGCGCCTTTTGTCGGTTTGTGCTGTTGCTGTCCTGAGCTCAAGGCTGTTCACTGAATTTGTCCTCCGAGCGATGGTACAGATTGCGGCATTGCGTGTTTCAGGATCGTGGCCTCGTCAATGTCGGGGCGGGAAAGTTCGGCGGTGATCCGGCCTCCAGCCATGACGAGCACCCTGTCGGCGAGCCCGATCAGTTCCGGCATTTCCGAGGAAATCAGGATTATGCCGATGCCGCTGGCGGCGAGTTCATCGATCAGGCGATAGATTTCCGCCTTGGCGCCGATGTCGATGCCGCGGGTCGGTTCGTCGAGGATGAGAAGCATCGGCTGCCGCGCAAGCCAGCGCGCGAGAACGACTTTCTGTTGATTGCCGCCCGACAGTTTCGAAACCTGTTCGTCGAGGTTAGGCGCCTTGATCGACATCTTTGCTGCGAGCGGTGAGACGATCTCCTGCGCCTTGCGCCGGTTGAAGAAGCCGAAGGTCGACGTCCTGTCGGGCACGCAAAGCGAAGCGTTGTCAAGAATGCTGCGGAACAGCAGCAGGGCTTCGTGCTTGCGGTCTTCCGGGGCGAAGCCGATGCCCGCCACGATCGCTGCATGCGGGCTGTTAGGGCCAACGGGCACGCCATTCATCGTTATGGTTCCGCCGAGCCGCCGATCATAGCCGACGATCGCCTTCGCCAGTTCGGATCGGCCCGCCCCCATAAGGCCGGCGATGCCGAGCACCTCACCGCGGCGGACCTTGAGGCTCACATCGGTGACGCGGTCGGTGGTCAGGCCCGTCACGTCCAGCAACGGTTTTCCCGATTGCCACGTCTCGCGCGTAAACAGATCGGCGATGTCGCGGCCCACCATGAGCTTGGCTATGGTCTGCTCGCTGGCACCGGCAGCGGGGGAGTCATCGACCAGCCGGCCATCCCGCAAAACGACAATGCGGTCTGCTAGGTCGATGATCTCGTTCAGCCGGTGAGAGATGTAGACGATCGAAGTGCCCTCTTCGCGCAGCCGGCGGATTACTGAAAACAGACGGCGCGCTTCGTCGTCGGTCAGTGACGAGGTCGGCTCGTCGAACGCAATCAACTGGCCGCCGGCACGTATTGCGCGCATGATTTCGATCATCTGACGCTGCGCCGGACCGAGCGTGCTGCAGAGTTGCCGCGGCCGCATATCCTGTTGCATGCCGAAGGTCGCAAGCACCCGGTCGGTCTGCTCCTCCAGCCTGTGCCAGTCGAGCAGGACGCCCGCCAGCCGCGGCAGTTCCCCAACGAAAATGTTCTCGGCCACGGTCAGGTTCGGAACGATCTCCGGCTCCTGATGGATGACGCGTATTCCGGCCCTATGGCTGTCGCGCGGTTCGCTGAAAACGATCGGCGTGGAACCGTGCCGCACAGTGCCGCTGTCGGGCTCGAACACGCCCTCGAGAATTCGCATCATCGTCGATTTGCCGGCCCCATTCTCGCCAACCAGGGCGAGCACCTCTCCCGGCCGAAAGGCAATCGAGACGTTGTCGAGCGCCTGCACGACGCCGAAGCGTTTGGATATCCTATCGAGCGAGAAGAAATCCGATTGCATCAAAGCTCACTCCCGAGGATCGATCCTGTGTCGGTGGCGTGTGTGCGCTGACAACCTGCCGGCCAAAAAGCGTCATGCGCCCTACGGCGCATGACGCATAGCCGGTTCAGTGGCAGAGCTTGGCTTTGTAGGCCGACGCAAAATTGTCGGCGGTGATGTATTCCGGGTCGGTGAAGGATTGAACCGGCAGCTTCGTTCCATCCTTGATCGAGGCCAGCAGAATCTTCACCGCAAGCGCGCCGTGATTTTCCGAATTGAGCCACATCGTGCCACGGAATGCCGAGGGCTTTCCTGATCCGAAGGCGTCGCAGGCGCGGCTCCCATCGATGCCTATCCCCATGCCCTGGTCTGCGGTGTAGCCGGCATTCTCCAGTGCTCGCGCACCACCCAGTACGCCATCATCGTTGCATGAGTAGAATATCCAGTTCGTGACGCTGGGATTGGCCGTCAATGTGGTGGTCATCACGTCGATGGCGTTGACCATCGTGTTGTCGTAGGGGACGCGCACGATATTCCCGGGCTTGAAATCGGGCACCGCCTTCAGGAACGCTTCCTCCGCGCCCTTGTTGCGCTGCATGCAGGTGTCGGCCTTGCGGTCCTCGATCGAGGCAATGCGCACCTCTTTGCCCGCCCAGCCGTCGGCCTTGTAGAGCTTGGCGAGCTCTTCGCCCACCCGCGCACCGATGTTGTAGGCATTCATGCCGACATAGGGGACCTGGGTGCCATCCTGGTAGTAGATGTCGTCGTCGACCGCCACCAAGGGAATTTTTGCGGCCTTTGCTTTCTCCGCGATGACCGGTCCCAGCGCCTTGTCGGGGACGACGATGGCGATGCCTTTCACACCATCGCCGACCATCGTATCGAAGGTCGTGATCGTCAAATTGGCGTCGAACTGGACGTCCTGCGACACGAACGCGGCCCCTGCCGCCTCAGCCGCTTTCCTGGCGCCACCAACTTCGGCGACAAACCATGGATGGTCACCCATCTTGTTGATGTAGCCGATCTTGATTTCGTCTGCGCTTGCTGTGCCACCCATCAGTCCGGCAGCCAGTACCGCAAATGTCGCCAAAGCCTTTGTTGTGGTTTTCATGAAAATCCTCCCTGAGAGCTCTTTGGTGGTTGCTAGTCGTGGTAGAGAACCGAGCGCCCACCATCGATGGTGATCGTCTCGGCATTTATGAACGGGGCTTCGTCCGAAGCGAGGAAAACCGCCGTCATTGCAACCTCGTCCGGCCGGCCGATGCGCCTGGGCGGATGGAGGTCGTAGGCTCGCCGCTTCTCCTCGGCGGGGTTCGGGAATGTGTTCCAGTAGGCGTCCGCGATCGGCGTCTCGATATAGCCGGGGGCGATCGCGTTTACCCGGATACCGCGTGCGGCGTATTCGATGGCCAGCGAACGGGTCAGGCCCAAAAGTGCGTGCTTGGCGACCGGATACGGAAACGTATGGGGAATGATCTGGAAGGCGTGACAGCTCGCTATGTTGACGATGGACCCCGAGCCCTTCGCCAGCATCGTCGGCAAAACCGCCTTGGCGCAGAACCACGCGGCCTGGAGGTCGAGCTTGAGGCAGCGCTCCCATTCCTCATCCGGCATCATCAATGGTTCGTAGAAGACGTTGGCACCGGCATTGTTGACCAGAATGTCGACGCCGCCATAGGCCGTGATCGTCCGCGCGACCATGTCCGCGACTGCGGATGCGTCGGTGACGTCAGTCTCGACGAACAGGGCGTCCGCGCCTTGTGCCAGCAGTTCGTCGGCGATCGCTTTCCCGCTTGCCGCATTCAGTTCGGCAATAACGGTCTTTGCCCCATGCATCGCAAAGGCGCGGGCGGTGGCGGCACCAATGCCCTGGCCCGCTCCTGTGACGATTGCGATCTTTCCTTGCAGCCGGTCTGCCATTGCATTCACCAGTCGACCACGGTGCCGTCCGGCATAACGGCGTTACGGGCATGCAGCACTTCCTGCTTGAAGGGGTGGCGCGCGATCACGTCCTCATTGACGGTGACGCCAAGGCCCGGCAGTTCGGGCAGATCCCAGCGGCCGGGTTTACGCTGAATTGGCCAGGTGACGACGTCGTCGTACCAGGCGACGGCACCGGACATCTCTTCCTGAATGACAACGTTCGGCGTCGATATGCCGAAATGAAGAGCAGCCACGCCGGCGATCGGGCCAAGCGGGTTGTGCGGCGCAAGGCCGATGCCTGCGGTTTCCGCCATGGCCGCGATCTTCTTCGTCTCGAGCAGACCGCCAGTGTGGCAAATATCAGGCTGGGCAATGTTGAAGGCGCGGGCTGCGATCGAGTGCGTAAATTCGCGGCGCCCGATCAGCCGCTCGCCGGAAGCGATCGGCACGGCCGATCGCGCCGTGATATGCGCCAGTCCGGCAACATCTTCGGGTGGAACGGGTTCTTCCGCGAACATGATGCGGGCCGGCTCGATTGCCTTGAGGTAGTCCATCGCTGCGTTAACCGATGCAGGGCGTCCGTGGAAATCGACCATGATGTCGATATCCGGGCCTACCGCCTCGCGAAGTGAGCCAACCATATTGGCAACGGAATCGACTGCCTTGGCGGGCGATACGTAGTGGGTGTAGGGAACGCAGACGACCTTGACCGCATCGTAGCCTGCTTGCGTCACGATGCGTCCGCGTTCTGCGATGGCATCCACGGATCCGGTCTCATAGACCGCCTTCATGTCCCCGAGGCCGAGATGCGTGTAGGTGCGCAGATAGTCGCGGACCTGGCCGCCCAGAAGGCGCCAGACGGGGACGCCCAATGACTTGCCCAGGATGTCCCAGAGCGCGATCTCGATGCCGCTGACGGCAGACATTCCCTCGACGCCAAGACGCCAAAAGCCGTGGCGCGTAAGTATCTGGTAGCACTGCTCCACGTTGCGCGGATCTTGCCCGACGAGCAGGGCCTCAAGATCCTGAAGCGCCCCAACGACGGCTCGGGTCTTCCATTCCAGCGTCGCCTCACCCCAGCCAAACAGCCCGGGCTCGTCGGTTTCGATCCGAACGAAGACCCAGTTGCGCATTTCCGCATTGCAGACGCGCGCCTTGATGGCCGTGATTTTCATCGGTCCTCCCAGACCTGCCGTCTTTTTTGAAGGCAATATGTATGATTTATTACAGATAATATGGACGAGTCAAGCGCAACGTCGCTGTGGACCAAGGCCACGCCTCGATGTTCAGCTCGCAACCATCATGTTCCTCGCCGCCCATCCAGCGCAGGCATCAGCAGCTCGCTCAGCTTGCCTGATCAGTATTCGCCAACGTCGATGACAGCCCGGGCAAAGGCTTGCGGGGCTTCTTGAGGCTAGTTGTGGCCGATACCGCCGGTGATGATCCGGTGCGTGTATCTGCCCGAGAATTTCTTGGCGTAGGAACTGCTTTCGGGATGGGGTGCGCCATTGGCATCGCCCTCAAGGGTAATGGTCGGCACTGTGATGACGGGAGCTTCGGCCAGCCGGTTTTCCAGAACGTCATATTCCGGCTCGCCATGTGCCAGGCCGAGCCTCCAGCGGTAATTGTGTATGACGATGCTTACGTGATCCGGGTTGTCCAGGGCTGCGGCGCGCTCAGCCGAGTTCGGTGGCGGCGAACGTCATTGCAGTCGCCCCGACAATGCGCCGGCGGCGATGATCAACCGTGTCGGGGGCCTTACTCGCATTCATGATGAAGCCTCTATGACGACCAACAAGCGGGAACGACTATACTGCCCGCATCGGCCGACAGGAAATATTGCGCTTATTTCGATGGTGACTGCGCCGAATCCAGTATTGCAACCACTCGGCCAGGGGGCAGTGCGGCGAGTTCTGACGGAATGTCAGTAAGGTCCAGCGTTTCCTCGATTTCCCTTCGGAGAAATTCGAGATGTAGGCCGTCCCCGCGCTTGGAAGCGGCAGGATGTAGCATCCGCAGAAACGGCAGCATGAGAATGACTCCTGATCTTCTGGCGGGGAGAGAGGATATGTTGCGTCTGATCTTATGCTCGGGGCCACCCTCGGCTTTAGGCGAGGCCCTCACGATCCATTGCGATGCGCACAGCCGGTCGGGCAGCCATTCGGGCGCGAAGGGCTTGCAAAGGCGCGGGAACAGGGACGTGGAAGCGGGCCGCCCAAAGCAGCATCACGAAAAGATAAAAATCCGCGACGCTGGGTTTGTCGCCGAACAGATAGTCGGTCTTGAGCCCGTCTGCGAAGAACTCGAGTTGGCTCGTAATCGTCGCGCTCGCCTTGGCCTTTTCAGCATCGCTGCTTTGGTGCCACATCGGCTTGAAGCTTCGATGTATTTCAGTCGAGACATAGGTCAGCGCTTCGAGAACGCGCGTACGGCCCAAAGGCCCTTCCACTCCCAGTGCCGGGTATCGCGACGCGAGCCAATCGAGGACGGCGATGTTTTCCGTCAGCGTTTCGCCGCTATCCAGCACGAGGGCTGGAACATACCCCTTGCGCGTCACGGTGGTGAAATCATCCCCGGAGGCCGTCCGCTTGGTTTTGAGATTGACGGTTTCGCGCTCGAAGGATGCACCAGCCTCCTCCAGCGCGATGTGGTCGGCCAGGCTGCAGGCGAGAGGGCTGTAGTAGAGTTTCACCGCTTTTCCCTTTTCTGAACCCGATTGAATCGCGCTGGTCGTCGTCGGGCGGAAAACCTGCCACGCGAGACAACCGCTCCAAGAACTCGCACTTGGCGGGGACGGCGACTACGACACCGACAGCTAGACGTGCCTATGCCGAGGTATGGTCGGGCTGAAGTTTGGGATCGCCGTGCGCAATGCCGGGGCATATCGGTTATCTGGACGAATCCAGAACCTTCCATGATGGCATCATCGCCAGCCCGGCCAGTCCTTCGCTCAGGAAATCCTAAACGAAAGTATTGGACGCGCGTGCCGTTGGCACGATGGCTCACACCCGGCCACGGCCGGCATATTCGGCGCGGCATGAGCAGACTGGAAAGGCGAAAGCCGTGGCCTGCTTTTGCGATTGCCACCAACGCGATGACGCAGCTTCCAACAACAGGAGTCGCCATCATGGCCGACCTTTCCGAAACCTCCACAGCCGAGCACACATTGCGCGTCGAAGCGCCCGCCGCGATCGAGGTCGACGTCTCATCGCTGACGCCGGGAACGTCGCTGATCGTCGACTGGCATGGCAAGCCGGTGGTCGTACGCAACCGCTCCGAAAAAGAGAGGAAAGACGCCGAGGCGGTCAGTCTCCCCGAGCTCAAGGATCCAATCGCCCGCAATGCCAACCTGCCGGCCGATGCGCCGGCAACCGACGCCAACCGAACTGTGCCGGGCAAGGAAGCCTGGGTAGTGATGATCCAGGTCTGCACCCATCTCGGCTGCATCCCGCATGGTCAGGAAGGCAATTTCGACGGCTGGTTCTGCCCCTGCCACGGTTCGCAATACGACACCGCCGGCCGCATCCGGAAGGGGCCGGCACCAGAGAACATGGCGGTACCGGTGTTCCAGTTCGTTTCCGACACCAAGATCCGTATCGGCTGAGGCAGGGGGCTTTCGATGAGCGGCGACAAATACTCGACCTATACGCCCAAAACCAGAATCGAACGTTGGCTCGACGCCCGCCTGCCGCTGCCGCGGCTGGTCTATGACAGCTTCATCGTCTATCCCGTCCCGCGCAACCTAAACTACGCTTATACGTTCGTACGTTCGGCGGCATCCTCACGATCATGTTGGTTTCACAGATCCTGACCGGCATCGTGCTGGCGATGCATTACGCTCCTGATACGGGGCTGGCCTTCAATTCGGTCGAGAAAATCATGCGCGACGTGAATTCGGGCTGGCTGCTGCGCTATCTCCATTCCAACGGCGCGTCGTTCTTCTTCGTCGCCGTCTACATCCATATCTGCCGCGGGCTGTACTATGGTTCGTACAAGGCGCCGCGTGAGCTGCTGTGGGTGCTCGGTTGCACCAACCTCCTGCTGATGATGGCGACGGCCTTCATGGGCTACGTGCTGCCTTGGGGACAGATGTCGTTCTGGGGCGCTACTGTCATCACCAACTTCTTCACGGCCGTCCCACTGATCGGCGACTGGCTCCAGCAGCTTTTGCTCGGCGGCTTCGCGGTCGATAATCCGACGCTGAACCGCTTCTTTGCGCTGCATTACCTGCTGCCATTTGTGCTTGCGGGCGTGGTGACCTTGCATATCTGGGCGCTTCATGTCGTCGGCCAGAACAATCCGACCGGCATCGAGGTCAAATCGAAAACCGATGTCGTGGACTTCACGCCCTATGCCACCGTCAAAGATGCCTTCGGCATCCTCGTGTTCCTGTTCGTCTTCGCCTACTTCGTCTTCTACTTGCCGAACTATCTCGGCCATCCAGACAACAACAGCATCGCCAATCCGCTGAAGACGCCGGCCCACATCGTGCCGGAATGGTACTTTCTGCCGTTTTACGCGATCCTGCGCGCCATCACCTTCAATATCGGGCCGATCGATTCCAAGCTCGGCGGGGTGCTCGCGATGTTCGGCTCGATCGCGGTGCTGTTCCTGGTGCCGTGGCTCGACACCTCGAAGGTGCGCTCGGCAGTCTATCGCCCCTGGTACAGGGTGCTCTTCTGGCTGTTCGTTGCCAATGCCCTCTTTCTCGGCTGGCTCGGCTCCCGGCCGGCGGAAGGCGCATACGTCGTCATGTCCCAACTGGCGACGCTTTACTATTTCGCGTTCTTCCTCATCGCCATGCCGGTGCTCGGGCTGATCGAAAAGCCGCGACGGCTGCCGAATTCGATCACCGAAGCAGTGCTCGAAAAAGACAAGGCCAGGGGCAGAGGCCCGATCGCCGGGCCGGAGACCAAACATTGAACTGGGCATTGCGGTGATCGTTCATGAACTGGTGGAACTCTCCTCTGGTCTACATCGTGTTGCTCGGCCTCGCCGGGATCGTCGTTTGGTCTCTCATCCCCAGACGCTTCGCCAATGCGAAGCTGGTCGTCCAACTCGCCTTTTTCGTCGCGATGTCGGCCATGGTTCTCCACCTGCGCGTCGTGCCGTACGAGGCCGCAGGGGACAACGAGACAACCGGAGGAGCGATCCTCATCGGCTCGGTCAAGCTGCTCTGGTGGGTTCACCTTGCCTGGGCGCTGATCGGATTTGTCCGTATCTATCTCGTCTTTGAGCGAAAGCCGCGCGAGGCACGTCTCCTGCAGGACGTCGTGGTCGGCATCGTCTATGCTGGAATGTTCCTGTCGATCCTGGCGTTCGTCTTTGCAGTGCCGGTCGGAACGCTCATTGCCACGTCGGGCGTGTTTGCCGTTATGCTGGGACTGGCGCTCCAGAATACGCTTGGCGACGTATTCTCGGGGATCGCGCTTAACCTCGGCCGCCCTTACGTGCTTGGAAACTGGATCATTCTGGGCGACGGAACCGAAGGCCGCGTTGTCGAGACCAACTGGCGGTCGACTCAACTCCTTACCCCGACCCACAATGTCGTCGCGCTGCCAAACAGCCTTCTCGCCAAGATCGGGGTAACAAATTTAAGCGGTCCGGACGAGAGCCATGGACTTGCCGTCACCGTCAAGGTGGCGCCAACGAAGACGCCGGCGATCATCGTAGATCTCATGCGCACTGTCTTGCTGAGCTGCAATTCAATCCTCCAGGACCCTTCGCCTTCGGTTACCATCAGAAGCCTGGATGCCGCAGCTATCGAGATCGAGTTGTCGTTTCGCGTCGCAAGTATTGACCAGCGAAGTACCGCTCGGAACGACATCTTCGATCTCATTTATCGCCATTCAAGGTCGACCGGCATGCTGCTGGCGCAGCCACTTTCGGCTTCGATTGCCATGACCAACCGGCCGAGCCACGAGACGGCAGCCTCGCAAGGCTTCACCCCGATCGACCTCATCAATTCCATACCGGTATTCTCGGCTCTGACGGGTACCGAGCAGGAGTCGCTCGCCAAAGCGGCCTCGGTTCGCACCTACCATAAGGGCGAGATCATCGCACGACAGGGAGAGATGCTGCCGTCGCTCATGATCGTACGGACGGGAGTCATCGTGCGGCAAATTGGCGAGGACGATGATCAACTGAAGGAGATCGGCCGGCTTGCACCTGGCGATTTCTTTGGCGAGACCGGATTGCTCGCCGGCATTGGCGAGATGTCGAGTTTGCGGGCAATGACCCCCGCCACGGTCTACGAGATAGACCAGGAAAGCTTTGCGCCGCTGCTGCACGACAGGCCCGAAATGGCCGAAGATCTTGCCGCGATCCTGTCGATGAGGGTGTCGGCATTTAATGAAAGCGGCATCGCCGGACAGCACCACGCGAGCTCCAAATTCGCGCTCCTCAAAGCCATTCAGACGGTCTTTCGCGCCGCTCCGTTCAAGCGCGTTCGAGCACCTGGCTGACAAGGCATGCAGAAGGACAGAGATCCATGACCATCCGCCAAAGCGATATCACAGGCATCGATCCAGCCGGCTATCCTTGATTTTGCGGACGGACTGAAGGTAGGGCGCGTATTGCCCTCCTCGAATCGCCTCATGATCGGGCCCTTCGTCCTGTTCGACCATTTCGGCACCGCTATATTCGACACAGGTCACGGTTTCGAAATGGCACCGCATGAGAAGGCAGCGGATGGTGACCTCTGCGCCGCGACGGCTTTACGCCGCTGGCACGAGCAGACCACTACGACATCAAGTAGAGATCGTTCATCGTTTCCTCGTCGAGCAAACCGTCGAACCAGACGTCGAAGATTGTCTCGAGCAGGAACTCCTCGTTGCTTGCTTCGGAAAACAGCGTGAGGGACGCGTGCACCTTCTTCGCATCAACCTCACCGAAGACAGCGCGAGCGCTCAGGCCGGAGAGCCGTTGCAGGGCGCCAACGCATTCCCGATAACGGCCTCCGAGGATCGGAAATGAGAGATAGGCGCTGGCTTCGTCGAGCGATGTGATTGCATATGGCTCAGGCGCTGCACCACTTTGCCTTGTGGCCAACCTTGGGAAAATGAACTCCATGTAGGGAGTGCACATCATCCCTCGACGTAGAATGGCCAGCGCGTCGTCGTAGACCGGATCCTGTGCGCTGACGAACCTCTGCAAATCATACTCGTCAGGCATTTGGATGGATCCTTGGGAAACCCTCAACATTCGTGCCCATGACTAGCCGCCGACGACATCTGCATAGTCGGGTGCTTGGCGAAAAAGCGGCTCATGAGGGGACATTTCAAGATCGCTTTACGGCCGGTTTTGCGGAGCAGTTCGAAGGTCCCGTGGGCCAATTGCGACGCGATCCCTTGTCCGGAAAATTCCGACGGGACTTCGGTGTGTATCAGCGCAACCTTCCCGCCCTCGAGCCGACAATAGGCCGCCGCAAACATATCGCCGGCGATCGGCAGCTCGAAACGGTGCTGTTGGACGTTTTCGACGACTTGTGCATCCATCTTTATCTCTCGATTGTATGTCACGTTTGTCACCGGAGGCAGATTGGCGGGCCGCTATCGCATCGCAGGCAACCGCAGAGTGACGGTCGTGCCTGCCCCAAGTGTGCTCTGAATATTGATGCTTCCGCCTGATTGCTCGGCAAAGTGCTTCACCATCGGCAAACCGACGCCGCCGAGGCCTTCGCTTTTGGTGGTGAAGAACGGATCGAAGGCGCAGACCATCGTCTCGCTGGTCATCCCGATACCGTTGTCCGCGACACGGATATCTACCTGACTGGCGGCAGAGTTTTCAGAGGCCACGCCGGCATCGATCGAGATGAAACCGCCGTCAGGCATTGCATCGCGCGCGTTGAACAGAAGATTCAGAACCGCATTTTGCAATCCAAAGCGATCGCATCGCACCAAAGGCAGGTCGGACCCGACCCGAAGCTCAAGACCGAAATTGGCGTCCAAGGCGCTCCGTACGAGGGTCTCGATCTCAGCCAGGCAAGCACCTACGTTTGTGTATTCGATTTCAGCGTGGCTCTCTCGGGCCAGGCTGATGGTTTGCCGGACAAGGCCCCCGGCCCGTTCCAAAGCCGTTTTGGCGCCGGCTATTATAGGCCCGAGCGCCGGAGCCGCTTGGACGCTCGGATCGCGGGCCAGGTGGTTCAACGCCGACGAGGCGACCTGAATGAGATTGCCCAGGTCATGGACGATGCCGGTCGTCGACATTTGCACGGACATACCACTTCCAGGGCCATCGGGCGGGCCGTCGAAGACATCTTCTTTTATGTCCGGACGAAACATTTCATTCCCAGCTGGCTAAGTCGTCACCTATCTGCTTCAATACGCTATAATTTGCGACCTTTATTTTCTACTATATCTAAGAAGACGCCGATGCATACTTCCGTATATTCAATCGCCAGACCATGCTCTATTGGTAGCCGATCCCGCTGATGTAGTTGGCAAGCAGCCGTTCCTGCAGTTCCTCTTGTTTAAAGAGCGCCTTCATCGCATCACGGATATCGAGGACGCCTAGCGGTTTCGAGTCAGCCCCGAGCACCGGCACATTCTGCAGGCCTTGCGCGGCCATGGTCTGCCAGACTGAATGAAGATCATCATCGGGACCACAGGACACGATGGACCGGCTCATCAATGCCGCAATCGGCGCTTCTGTTGGCCCTGAATTGGCCAGATGGCGGACAAGGTCGGACTTGCTCAGCACGCCTGCCGCCTCCCCACTGCCGTGGCACACCACGACCAGGCCTATTGCAGGCCTGGAAAGTGAGAGTGCCGCACTGCGGAGTGGAGCGTCGACATCGACCACCATAAGACGGGCCGATATTACTGGATGCAGACTGTCAATGCGCATGACGCCCTCCTGAGAGCGCCTCGCGGCCGCGGCCGGGAGGCTGAGATCGGTTCCAGTGTTGGTCGCCGAGCTCGGCGACTTTGCCCGGCCGCTCAGAATGGCTCACAAACAAGCGCCATTCTGACCCATTCCAAAGATTAGCTCAGTGCTGCTTTGCTCAGGCCAAACTTCGCATCGCCTGAGCCCGGGACGGGTTTGAAGCCGATGTTCAGACGGTTCCAAGAGTTGACCGCCATGACAACGAAGGTCAGATCGGAGATTTCCTTCTCGGAAAGCTGCGACCTGACCCGATCGTAGATCTCGTCCGGGACACCCTGCTCGGGCAACTTCGTCAAGACTTCCGTCCATGCCAAGGCTGCACGCTCGCGAGGAACGAACAAGGTCGAATCCCGCCAGGCTGCCAGGTGGTAAAGGCGCAGTTCGCGCTCGCCATGAATCTTTGCCTGTTTGACGTGCATATCGAGGCAGAAGGTGCACCCGTTCAGCTGCGCGGCTCGGACGGCAACAAGATCCCGGATTGGCTCTTCGATCGACCCCTCTCGCGTCGCACCAAGAAATTCAATAAATTTCTTTAGAAGTTCGGGCGACTGCTCAGCATAACTCGCGCGTTGGGCGGCGGCTTTTCCTTTCAGAGCGACCGGTGACGCTGCAATATTCATTACTTTATCTCCTTGAGGTGTTTGCAATCCATTGCAGCGTAAGGATGACCGGCGAGCCAAATTGTTGCTATCGTGCCCGATGATATGTATTGCCATTCAATAGGTCGGCGCGCCTAAACCGAAGTATAGGAAGCGGTGGAACGCTGCCCTCGGCAATTCGCTTTGCCGCAGGCATGCGACAGGCGCACAGCGTTTTGGGTCATATGAAGGGGTCGGCTGAGCTGGCCGGCGTCGATCGGGAGACCTGGATCGAAACTGCGTTCACTCTTCGAAGGGAGCGTTCATCACAAGATCAACTGCTGAAGTCGCCTTGTAGCCTGAAACAAAGCGCTCGCCGAAGTCCCGGGCAAAGTTGTCGTAGGTGGTTTCGGGCCTGATCTCGGCGATATGGCAAAAGCATCGCGTCATCCGCCGCTTCATCCCGAGGCGCGGAAACTCACCGATGATCTTTGCAATCTCGGCTGACGAAATGAGGCTGTATTGCAAGCCGACGACATCGAGACAGATGCCGGCTGTGCAAAGCGCCACCTCAGCCTCCTTGTAGAGGCCGATCGACGGCGTCGAATTGAGGGCGACGCTGTCCCAGATCAATTGGGCGCGCCGCTCGTCGAAGCCACCTTCCCGAACGAAGGTGCGGGCAAGATCGGCGCCTTCCACTTCGAAACGGCGCGGCCCGGCGAAGTCCTCATTGAGCGTGATGTCATGCAACAGGGTTGCAACGGCAACAACCTCCGCGTCGTGCTGGATATTCTGAATCTGTCCGATCCGGGCCGCGAAAAGCCAGGATCGGACCACGTGGTTGAACAGGTAGGGTTCACATCGCTGGCGGGCATGTTCGATCGCTCGGCCAACAAGCGGTGTATCGGGGACCAAAATCCCCGCAAGTGTGCGGCTGGCGATCGAATTCATGTCACTGACCGTCCTTTCGCATACGCCCCGATGGTCCCGGGGGCTACGATTTCATTTCGCGTTCGTCGTCAGTTCCGTCTCGCTGGTGTCGACGACGAAAACAGCAAGCAGACGAGCGCCTTCCGTCTTGCTGGCGTTTTCGCTGACGGCATGACGGTCGCCCGGGAATTCGGAGAAACTCTCGCCGGCGCGATAAGTCTTCACCGGCCCATCGTTGACCTGGCTTCGGATCGCCCCCTCCAGAACCGTGGCATAGATGAACGCGGATTTGGGATGGGTATGGGCCGGCGACGTACCCCCCGGCGCGTACTCGACGAGCACGGCCTTCATGCTCTTGCCGGGCACGTTTGGAAGGGCCTGGTCGTAGACAAGCTTCACGCTGGCGGCGTCATTGGCCATTGCTGCGGTGACGGAAGCGACGGTGAGCGCGGCGCAGAGAAGTGTTCTGATCATGTCTGGTCTCCTTGTTGTGAGAATGGCCTATCCGATGATTGCTTATTTCGGTGGCGTGTATCGGCTGAGCCAATCATCGAAACGCACGGCGCCGATGCGCGCATTCTCGCCGGGCACCAGCGTTCGGTCGTCGATTGCCACTTGGCCGTAGTAGAGCGCGCCGGGATCCGGGACGACTTTGCGCGGGTCGTTGGTGGCCTTCAGGAAGCGCTCGACAAGTTCGCTCATGCGAACACGCTCCGGGCCGGCAATTTCGATCATGCCGTTCAACGGCGCGGCAAGCGCGACGTCCGCCATCGCATCGGCAACATTATCAGCCGCCATGGGTTGGAAGTAGGCCGGCGACATATGAATGGTATCTCCGACGGCGCCCGTGTTTGCGATGGCGGCTGTGAATTCGAAGAACTGAGTGGCGTGAACGATGGTGTAGGGAATTCCGGACTCTGTGATCAGCTTTTCCTGAAGCAACTTGCCGCGGAAATAGCCCATGCCCTGCAGCCGGTCGGTACCGACGACGGACAGCGCCACGTGATGACGGACGCCGGCGGCCGTTTCGGCGGCAAAAAGATTACGCCCGGATGCCCCGAAGAACTCCAGGGCAGCCTTTTCCTCGAACGACGGCGAGTTCGCCAGGTCGACGACGACCTGCGCACCGGCAAGCGCGGACGCCAGACCCTCTCCCGTAACGGTGTTGACGCCCGAATTCGGCGACGCCGCCAGCACGTCGTGTCCTTTGTTTCGCAGCCTCTCCACGGTCTTTGAACCGATCAGCCCGGTTCCGCCGATGACGACGATCTTCATGTCTGGTCTCCTGGTCTTGCGTGTCTATTTTCGTTGCTCGATCGGATGCAGGCGTTTCCAGCCTGCTATTGACTGACCGATGCAGCAGCATCCTCGATGAGTGACGTGACCTCGTCGGGGTGCGAAACCATGAGCGCGTGGGACGCACCCTCGATGACGACGGTCTTTACCGCGTGCGCACGCTTGGCCATGAAGCTCATGACGGCTGCCGGGATGTTGCGGTCATCCGAGCCGTAGATCATGTAGGACGGCAGCGTCTTCCATGAGGCGACGCCCGAGGCTTCAGCCAGAGCCGCCTGCGCAACAGGACGTTGAGTGGCAGCCATCAGCAAAGTCTGCTCTTGCGGAACGTCGGCGGCGAACTGGGCGCGGAACTTGGCCGGCTCGATGAAGAGGTCTTGCCCGCCGTCCGGCAACGCTACCGGAGCAAGCGCGCTCCCCAAGGTGCTGCCGGGAAACATGCTGGACAACGTAAGGCTCGATTCGCCGGTATCCGGCGCGAAACCCGCCACGTAGACCATCGCCTTTACATTGGGATTGCCATTGGCGGCCTCGGTGATGACAGGCCCGCCATAGGAATGCCCCACCAGCACGACCGGCCCGGAAACCGACCGGACGATGGCTGAGACTGCTTTCGCATCGCTGGCAACGCCGCGGAGCGGATTAGCTGCGGCTATCGCTACATAACCGTCTTTGCTGAGCTTGGTGATGACTGCGTCCCAGCTCGACGATTCCGCGAAGGCGCCGTGCACTAGTACGATCGTCGGCTTGGGCTGAGAATTGGCGGCCTGCGCCATCCCGCCGCTCGACGCGGCCAGCGCTGCGGTGAGCGCCAGGGCTCGAGTTATGTTTCGCATTTGCTTTCTCCCGTGTGGCCTGTGGTGACCAATGCTCAAGAGAATGCGCCGACGCAGCCCGCCAACCTATTGTGCGGAAGGGTCTGTCATACAATGCCAAGGTGCAGGGTAGGTCACCGGGGAGATCAGGTGCCTGCAGCATAATTGAGGTGTCTATGCCGGGTGTGCATTGTCGGCGGACGCCGGAACAGACACTGAGGGCGCGCGGCCGGAGAGCTGTGTTTGCAAGACGCCGCTGCCGCCGTGGCGAGACCTGGCGACCCGACTTCTCTTGCGCGTCGATCCCTGCAATGCGACTTGCTATTTACGTGGCTCAATTTGCGCCACGTCGACAAAACGTGTCGCCTCCGACCTATTTGGCGCGACTCGTGCGGCAGCTTCCCAAAAAATTTTCGTGAGGAAGACCGATTGCTCAGCCGATAACCGGCAGTCTATTGGCGGGATCTCGCAGTCATGGCTCACAGCACTGCCATCCCGCCATCCACCCGCAGATTGATACCCGTGACGAAACTGCTCGCGTCCGAGGCAAGGAACAGAGCAGCTTTTGCCAGCTCGTCCGGCTGCCCCATCCGGCCCAGGGGTATTGCCTCCGCCATCGCCTTTTCAAACAGCCCGCGCTGCTCAAACGGTATGCCTAGCTTATCGAGAATAGCCGTATCCACCGGACCTGGGCTGAGCACGTTGACCCGGATGCCGCGAGACTTCAGTTCGATCGCCCAAGCGCGCGCAAAGGCATTTATGGCCGCCTTCGAGCCCGCGTAAACAGCATGACCGTCCAGAACCTTCTCGCTGGCGAGCGAGCCTGTGAGGATGATTGCGCCGCCGTTCCGCATGATCGGAATCAGCTTCTGGACGCCGAAGAAGACGCCTCGCGTGTTAACGGCAAATTGCGCATCATATTCTGCCTCGGAGACGTCGGCCGAGTGCGTGATGGTGTTTATGCCGGCGTTCGCCATATAGATGTCGAGCGCCCCGAACCTCTGGCGGATCTGCTGCGCTACCTCGTCATGGTGCGACACGTCGGCCACATTTCCCTGAATGCCCAGCGCGCCTGCCCCGATCTGTGCGACCGCTTCCTCGACCGCCTGCCGCCGGCGGCCGGTAATGACGACTTGCGCGCCCTCGGCCGCAAAGATTTTTGCAGCCGATAGTCCGATCCCGCTGTTTCCGCCGGTGACCACCGCGATCTTGCCTGAGAGTGCGCCCATGTCGTTCCTGCCTTCGAAAAATTGTGCCGGTGCTGCTGCGATGGTCGCAACTGCTGGCCAAGAAAATTTCACGCCGAATTGAGACCGCCAAAATGAGCGGCAATCGCAAACGGCTACCGATTGATAAACTCCCGGCGATTAGCCAGTTTGACGTCCTCGAGAGCGCTTTGGCCTTCAAGGCGCGGCGGCGACCCCGGCGATCGCCTCCGCGCTGCACAGGCGCAGTTGCCCGAATGGCAGCGCTGTCGCGGCATATGTTTGCCGCCTTTGCCAGCGCTCCAACTCGATGGCGCAGTGGTTCGGTTCCACAATCCGGGACATGAGCCGACAGAACCGGCATTCAGGCCACCGCTCGGCTATGCGAGCGCACAAGGTTTGACCTGGCGCGCCACCTGAAATGCTGTTCAGGGCGCGCGAAATATTGCCAAAGGTGGTCATCGGCGGCTCCAAGGAAGTGCGGACAACATGCGGTCGTGTCTGAGGGCGTACTATCCTTTGATGAAGGCGAGCAGGTCAGCATTGACCTGATCCTGGTGCGTGGCCGTGATCCCGTGGGGCGCGCCGGGGTAGTAGATATCCTTTGCGCCTTTGATCAGTCGGGCCGACTTGACTGCCGAGTCCTTGACGGGGACGATCTGGTCGTCCTCGCCATGCAGGACCAGGGTTGGTACGTCGAACTTTTTGAGGTCCTCGGTAAAATCGGTCTCGGAGAACGCCTTGACGCTTTCGTACGCGTTGACGAGACCCGCCTGCATGCTCCAGAGCCAGAACTGATCCAGAGTCCCCTGGGAAACCTTAGCGCCCGGCCTGTTCGCGCCATAAAACAACGGTGCGAGGTCCCGGTAGTACTGCGAACGATCCTTGACGAGGCCAGCCCTTATGCCGTCGAATACCTCGATCGGCAGGCCTTCCGGATTGGCCGGCGTCTTCACCATGATCGGCGGAACAGCGGCGATAAGAACAGCCTTGGCCACCCGCTTCGTCCCGTGCCGTCCGATATAGCGAGCAACCTCGCCTCCTCCGGTGGAATGCCCGACCAGCGTGGCGTCCCGGAGATCCAGCGCCTCGATCACGGCTGCAAGATCGTCCGCATAGCCGTTCATGTCGTTGCCGGACGTGGCCTGGCTCGATCGGCCATGGCCGCGCCGGTCATGCGCAACGACGCGAAAGCCGTTATGGGCAAGAAACAGCATCTGGCCGTCCCAGGCGTCGGAATTCAGCGGCCAGCCGTGCGAAAATGTGACGACAGGACCCTTGCCCCAATCCTTGTAGTAGATTTCGGTGCCGTCCTTGGTCGTGATGGTGCTCATCGTCTTGGTTCCTTTGATGGAGGGGGAAGAGGAAAGCTTTTGTTTTCGGCTCGCGGCCGAAGCAGCGCGGGGCAGTCCGGCGGCTACCGTAGAGATCAGGCCTGCCAACAAGACATCGCGGCGAGATCCGCCGACGGAGAAAAGTCCGTCTTTGTTCATCATGTCCATCCATGTGCTTTGAACATCCTGCTCACCATCACGACCGTCGAGTCGGCCTGTGCGGTCGCGTTCGGGGAGGAGCGAGCGAGGAGCGGTAGAAACGCGACGGTCGTGATGCTTGCGAGGAACAGGATGCACCGATCCGGGCCGCGAACCTATTCTACCGAAGCATCTGTCATACGATGCCAAGGTGCAGGGCAGGCACGCCGAGGATAGGGGCGGGCTAAGGCAAGCTCTTATAGACACACGTCAATTTAGGCTCGGGTAGCGGCGCGGGGACCGACGCGGCATGGCCGGCGTCAGTTGTTGTTGCATGGAATGTTGCGAGTTTGTCGGTCAGGCTGGGGCCGCCAAGGAGCGCCGCTCAATGGTAACCGATGTTGGCGCGGGCCTTGCCGCGAAACACCCAACAGGACCACCGATGTACATCAGGATCACCCCCATCAGCACGAGCGTACCGACAGCAGGAAGGCCTGGGGCGCGCAGAGGAAGCAATTTCCCGCAGCCTGAAGCAGCCGGGCGCGCCGGGCGATCCTATTGGATGGGGCACGGATCGGCTTGTGCCAAATTCTAGGCCTGGCGCATCGGCGCGGGCAGCGTTTCCCATGTCCTGATCAGCTCGCCGATGGAAGCGGCCTCCATCTTGCGCATGACATTGCCGCGATGCAGCTTGACCGTCACTTCACTGATGCCGAGGTCGAAGGCGATCTGCTTGTTGAGGCGTCCGCGCGCCACTTCTCGCAGAACCTCGCGCTCGCGCGGCGTCAGCGTCTCGACCCGCTCTACATTGCGCTTGACGATCACCGCATCCGCCCGCCGCTTGGCGTCCACCGCAATGCCCGTGATCACGGCGTCAAGCAGCGTTTGATCCCGCACCGGCTTGGTGAGAAAGTCCACGGCGCCGGCCTTCATCGCTTGGACAGTCATCGGGATATCGCCATGCCCGGTCAGGAAGATGATGGGTTTGGGGTTGCCGTTTTTCGCAAGATGGTGCTGCAGATCGAGACCGCTCGTCCCTGGCATGCGCACGTCGAGGATCAAGCAGCCGGGACTTTCCAACACATCGGCGTCAAGCAATTCGCGGGTCGAGGTAAAGCTGACCGGCAGGAAACCCGCCGACAGGATCAATTCCGACAGCGCCTCCCGAACAGAGGCATCATCATCAACAATAATGACCAGCGGCTGCTCGGCTTCAGCCCTCCGCTGCTGTGATGACGGCGTCGATCTCCGTAATGGCAATTGGTCAACTGTCATGTTTAGGCTCCGTTCTTGGGTTGCGTAAAGCATCGCCGATCGCCGCAAGCAGGGCCTGGCCATCGAAGGGCTTGCAGAAAAGCCCGCCAATGCCCTTGGCGCGGTGCTGATCCACTATCTCGTGGCGACCGGTGATCAGGAACACAGGCAGGTCCGGACGCGCCTTCTTGACCAGGTCACGAAGTTCAAAGCCGTCCATGCCGGGCATCCCGATGTCGGTGATGAGCATGTCCAATCCAGACAGGCCGCTGACCAGCAATGCCCCCGGCGACGAGAAGCTGCGGGCCACATAGCCGGCGGACTCCAAGAGGTCCTCCAGCGACTCGAGCAGTCTTGGGTCATCGTCGACAATCGCAACGACAGGCCTCCGCTTGCTCACCCTCAGCTCCCCCCTGCCCGGCGCGAGTGCGTGATCGGTATTCCCAATCGCTCGGCGATGCGCACTAGGTCGGCGAGCGACGCCGCGATCATCTTCTGCATGACGTTCCTTCTATGAATTTCCAGCGTAACTTCGCTGATCCCTAGTTCAGCGGCGGCCTGCTTATTGAGCAGGCCGCTGACCACCAGCGGCAGCACCTCACGTTCGCGCGGCGTCAGCTCGAGATAACGTTGCTTCAACACGCCCAGCTCGGCGCGCTCCGATCGCTGTATCCGATCCTGGGCAATCGCCGCATGGATTGCGGCCATGAGGTCTGCATCGCTGAAGGGCTTGGTCAGGAAATCCACGGCACCGTGCTTGATCGCACGCACGGAGGACGGGATATCGCCATGTCCTGTCAGGAAAACGATCGGCGGATGATCGCCCTCGGCAATCTGCCGCTGCAGATCGAGGCCGTTAATATCCGGCAACTCGATATCGAGGATGAGGCAGGCAGGGACGTCCGGCTTGTCAGCGCGGATATAATCGCCCGCCGATCCGAACGCTGCGGCACGCAGGCCATGTGCGGCCAGCAGCTCACTAAGCGCCTCCCGGATGCGTTCATCGTCATCTACGATGAAGACAATTTGGCCGTCCGTCGTCATGACGCCGCTTCCATTTCAACCCGCAACGTGAAGATAAACGTCGCTCCACGTGGTTCGTTCTTCTCGACCCATAGACGCCCGCTGTGGGACTCGATGATTGAACGGCAGATCGCCAGTCCCATGCCCATCCCTTGCTCTTTCGTGGTAAAGAACGGTTCGAATATCCGGTCGGGAAACTCGACGCCCCGGCCGCGATCTCTGACTTCGGTCTGGACAACATCCCCGATATGGCGCACGCGGATGCTGATAACTCCGTCATCCGCACCAGAGTCCATCGCCTCCATGCCGTTGCGAATGAGATTGACCAGAACCTGCTGGATCTGGACGCGATCGAGCGCGACAGGCGGAATGTCGCTTCCGACATCAACGCTGATGCGAACGCCCCGCCGCATCGCTTCCTCGGTCACGAGGTCGCGGGCCTCTGCGATGACACTGCTGAGCGCCGCATTGGTCCTCGTCTCGGTGGATTGCTTGAACAGCGCGCGGATGCGGCCGACGACGTCCGCCGCCGAATTGGCGTCCCGGATAATGCGCTCGGCCGTAATCTTCGCGCGTTCGACGTTCGGCGGGACGGCGCCCAGCCAACGGTGGCATGCATGGGAATTGGCGACGATCGCGGCCAGCGGCTGATTCACCTCGTGCGCGATCGAAGCGGAAAGCTCGGCGAGACTTGCAGCCTGAGTGGCTTGCGCGAGTTTGTCGGAGGCTTGTCGCAGCGCTTCCCGCGCGCGCACCTCTTCGTCGATGTCGAGGGAAACCCCGTACCATTGCACAACCGCCCCGTCTTCATCACGCCGCGGCTCGACCCTGCACTCCGCCCAGCGATAGCCATCTTTTTCGCGCCAGCGAAACCGCATCGCGGAACCGCCGCCTGTTTCGAAACAGGTCAGCAACGTGCGCAGCACCTCGGGAGCATCTTCGGGATGAACCAGTTCTTGCAGCAATTCCTCGATGCGCGGCTCTCCGAGTGTTTCGACATTGGCGATGACGGCGCGGAAATGGTCCTGGTATCGCTTGTTGAAGTAGACCGGCCCGCCGGTCGGCACCGCGCTCCAAATGCGGACCGGCACAGCGTCGATCATCTGCTGAAGCTGCAATTCGCTCCGCCGCAGCGCCTCTTCGGCTTGCATCTGATCGTCTATGTCGTGACAGAGGCCGTACCACTGCACGATCAGGCCAGCGTGATCGCGCATCGACTCTGCCCGACTCGACATCCAGTGATAGACCCCATCGGCGCGGCGCAGGCGATACCTCATGGAGAAGCGCTCGCCGGTAGCAAGGCAGTGACTGAGCGTGTCGCCGAATGCTGCTGCGTCGTCCGGATGGACGGTGGCCGCTATCATCGCCGCCAGCCGGCCGATGCCCTGTTTGTCCAAATCCGTTACGTCAAGGCCGAGAAAGTCGACCATTCGCTTGTTGAAAAAGGTCGGCTCGCCGTCCGGCGTCAGGCGCCAAACGTGGCTCGGAACCATGTCGACAAGCTGCGAGAGCTCCCGCTCCCGGTCGCGCAATGCCTCCTGCGCGCGCACCTCATCGTCGATGTCGATGCTGGCCGTGTACCATTGGACGATCGCTCCACTCTGGTTCCGCAGCGGCTCGGCGCGGCCTTCCCTCCAGCGGTAGACACCGTCAGCGCGACGCAGGCGATACCGTATGGGACAGGGTTCGCCGGTGGCGAGGGAGCGGCTGAGCCATTCTCTCATCCTGGGTCCATCGTCGGGATGGACGGCTGCCGCGACTACGGTCGCCAGGCGGCTCGTGCCCGGCTTGTCCCAGCCCGCGATGTCGTTGAGGCCGATATAGTCTGTCGTGCGCTTGCTGAAGAAGGTTGGTTCGCCGTTGGGCGCCATGCGGGCGATGTGAGCGGGAATCATTTCGACCAGCAACGAGAGTTCTCGCTCCCGCTCCCGCAAGGTCTCCACACTTTGGTGCAAAGTGAGCACCGCCGCCTGATGCTGCCTGGAAATGGCGGCCACGACGAGCGCCGAAAATGCAGAGATGCCCAGAAAAAGCTGCAGCATGATCTGGTTGTGCTTCTGGGACTCGGGATCGCCGGCAAATTGGCCGGCACCGGATATCGTGAATACCGCCGTGATCAGAGCGAGAACGGTCAATGCTACGGCGGCGCCTCGGAACTCAAAGCGCACCGCGGCCCAAAGAAGGGGCGGCATGATGATGTAGGCGAAGGGTAGATAGCCGCTCAAGGAAAGGGCGGCGATCCCAAGAAAGATCAACCCTAGGACGCAAGCTTCCATCCACCGCGCTGCCGAGAGTTGCGCCTTGCCGCGCCAGTTCTGGAACACGACCAGCGCCAGTGGCGCTACGATCAGGACTCCCGTCGCGTCTCCGATCCACCACAGCGGCCAAGCCGTCACAAAGCTTTGCGATTGTATGCCAAACCACGCAAGCGCCGCACTTCCGACCGTGGCGCTTGCAACCGGCGCAACTCCAGCGGCCAGTACGACGAATGCGAGGACGTCCCGCAACGTTTCCAGCCGAACTGGGCGCTTGCAGGTCTGGTTCACAAGCCATGCCCCGGTCACCGCTTCAAGAGCATTGCCGGCAAAGATCAGGAAGGCCGCGGGCAGCGGAGTGTGGAACCACAAGAAGTTGCTGAACAGTTCTGCCACACAGGCCCCCAACACCCACCACGGCCAGCTGTACCTGGAGGCGAAGACAAGCGTAGCGATGAAAAGCCCGCTCGGAGGCCAAATGGAAATCCCTGTTCCAGGTATAATTGCGAGCGACTGGGCGAAGCCGCAGCCCACGACATAGGCCGTAATAAAAAGCCCCAGATGCAAGAATTGAGGGCGGTGCGACCAGACGCGCGACAACCTGCCTCTTTCAAGATCGCTGATCATGTTGCCGCGAATCAGGCCCGGTTCATTCGTCGCGAAAGGTCGGCCACTTCCTGGTCCGGATCGGTCCAAGTCATGCGTTAACGCGAGCGTTGCGTTGGAATCGGTCTCGCCAAGTGAGTTGGGCGCTATCGTCATCGGGTGCCCCTGACGGACAAACAAAATCTGGAGATTGTCGGCGCTTCGTGTAGCACTTGTTCTTGATAGCTGGACTGGGCTGACGGACTCACGTCGCCACCCTAATCCCGCCACGCCCCAACCGCACCTCATGGAAATCCATGCATTGCACGGGGCGGCGGCGCCCCTTCACCGAGAGCCGAAAAACCAAGCGCTTACTGAGCGCCGCCGGTGGCCGAGGTGTCGCCCGACTTATTGCGCAGCTTTCGCTTCAACCGGGAGAGTGAAGATGAATGTCGCCCCACGCGGCACGCTATTTTCCACCCAAAGGCGTCCGCCGTGAGACTCAATGATCGAACGGGAGATCGCGAGCCCCATGCCCATCCCGTTCCCTTTCGTTGTAAAGAACGGCTCGAATATCTTGTTAGGACGTTCGATACCCGGGCCTCGGTCGCTGACCTCGGTCTGGATCGTGTCCTCTATCCGGTGCACGCGCATCCCAAGAACCTTGTCGCCCGCGGTGGTGTCCATCGCCTCCATGCCGTTGCGAATGAGGTTGACCAGGACCTGCTGGATCTGGACGCGATCGAACGCAACCAGCGGAAGGTTGCTTTCGACGTCGATGTCCATGCGAACGCGACGCCGCATGGCTTCCTCGGCCATAAGGTCACGGGCTTCCGCAACGACGCTGGGGATCGGCGTACTGGTTCTCATTTCAAGCGAAGGTCTGAACAAGGCACGGATGCGGCTGACGACATCCGCCGCCGAGTTGGCGTCGCGGATGATGCGCTCGGCCGTGATCTTCGCGCGCTCGACGTTCGGGGGCTCGGCGGACAGCCAACGGTGGCATGCGTTCGAGTTGGCGACGATGGCGGCCAGCGGCTGGTTCACCTCATGAGCGATGGATGCGGAGAGTTCGGCAAGGCTCGCCGCCTGACTCGCACGCGCAAGTCTCTCTTGTGCCAGTCGAAGCTCCTCTTGTGTCCGCACCTCATTTTCGATGTCGAGGCAGATAACGTTCCATTGCACTATGGCGCCTTCAGCATTGCGCATCGGCGCGGCACGCGTCTCGACCCAGCGATATTCACCATCGAAGCGCCGCAGACGGTGCCGTCGCGCATACGGCTCGCCTGTGGACAGACAATGGGCATATCTTTCTTTGACGCCTGTCAGGTCGTCGGGATGAACACCGGCGTCGAGTGTGCCAGCCAGCCGCGACTTTCCCGCTTCGTCCAATTCCTCAAGATTGTATCCGAGGAATTCGCGGAGCTGCTGGCTGCGGTATATCGGTTCGCCATCCGGCGCGGCGCAATCGATCATTGCCGGCAGCGTTTCAACGAGCTGCCAGAGAGCGCGTTCTCTCTCGCGCAGCGCCGCTTCGACGCGCAGCTGATCGTCGATGTCGTGCGTAAGACCGTACCACTGGACAATACGTCCGCCGTGATCCCGCAGCGGCTCCGCGCGGCCCTCCATCCAACGATAGACGCCATCGGCACGGCGCAGGCGATACCTCATGAAGAAGCGCTCGCCGGTGGCAAAGCAGCTGTCGAGTGCTTCCTTCAGGCTGGCTGCATCGTCGGGATGGACGACGGTGGCAATGAAGGCCGCCAGCAGGCTCGTGTCCGGCTTTTCCGCGTCCGCTATGTCCAGGCCGAGAAAATCTATCAGGCGCTTGTTGAAGAAGGTCGGCTCACCGTTGGGAGACAGCCGCCAGAGGTAGCTCGGAACCATGTTGACGAGTTGAGAGAGCTCTCGTTCCCGGTCGTGCAACGCCGCTTGCGTGGTCACCAGGTCATGGATGTCGACGCTCACACCGTACCATTGGAGAATGCTGCCATCTTCGTCGCGCAGCGGCTCGGCGCGAGTCTCGGTCCAGCGATAGCCGCCGTCGGCCCGCCGTTGGCGATATCTCTGAACGTAAGGCACGCCCGTTGCGAATGAATGGCGGATCGCCTGCCGTGCGGTGTCGATATCGTCTGGATGGATGACGCTCAGCGACGGCGAGCCGTCCGGGGCCGTGATGTCATGGAGCGTGGCCCCGGTTACATCGGTGAACCGCTTGTTGACGTAGGATGGCGTCCCTTCCGGTGTCGTACTCCAGATCAAAGCGGGCACGGTGTCGATAAGCTGCTGAAGGCGCCGCTCACTTTTGCGCAACGCCGCCTGCGCGCGCACCTCATCGTCGATGTCGAGAGAAACCCCGTACCACTGCACGACCGTTCCGTCGTCATCGCGCCGCGGCTCGACCCTGCACTCAGCCCAGCGATAGGTGCCGTCTTTTTCGCGCCAGCGAAACCGCATCGCGGAGCCGCCGCCAGTTTCGAAACACCTCAGCAACGTGCGCTGCACCTCGGGAGCATCTTCGGGATGAATCACCTCGTGCAGCAACGTTTCGATTCCCGGCTCGCCGAGCGCGTCAAAGTTCGCGATAACGGAGCGGAAATGGTCCTGGTATCGCTTGTTGAAGTAGACCGGCCCGCCGGTCGGCATCACGCTCCAGATACGGACCGGCACGGCGTCGATCATGTGCCGAAGTTGTTGCTCGCTCTGCCGCAACGCCGCTTCGGCGTGCATCTGATCGTCTATATCGTGACAGAGGCCGTACCACTGGACGATGCGGCCGGCGTCATCGCGCATCGGCTCCGCCCGGCTCGACATCCAGCGATAGACGCCATCGGCACGGCGCAGGCGATAGCGCATGGCGAAGCTCGCACCGGTAGCGAAGCAACCACGGAGTGCATCGCCGAATGCTGCCGCGTCGTCCGGATGAACGGCGGCCTGTATCATCGCCGCCAGCCGGCTCATGCCCGGTCGGTCCAGATCCGCTACGTCGAGGCCAAGAAAGTCAACCATGCGCCCATTGAAGAAGATCGGCTCGCCGTCGGGATCGAGCCGCCAGATGTGACTCGGGACCATATCCACGAGCTGCGAGAGTTCCCGCTCCCGGTCGCGCAATGCTGACTCGGCCCGCTTCTGGTCCTCAATGTCTATTGTCGTGCCGTACCATTGAATGATGCGCCCCTGGCTATCGCGAAAAGGTCGTCCTGAGCTTCGAAACCAGCGATAGGCGCCATCGGCGCGCCGCAGGCGATGCTCGGCATCATAGGGATCGCCGGTTTCGAGGCAATGCCGCCATCTGGCGGCTACAGGATCATAATCGTCGGGATGGACGGCTCGACGCCAGCTGAACTCATCGTTGTCTTCGGAGGTGTTGAGACCCTCATGCGTGTTGCCGATGAACGCCAGGGTATTTGGGCTGACATAGGTGAACCTTCCGATGGCATCGGCTGCCCACGCGTTGCCGGGCATGCTCTCGATGATTTGCAGCGCGAGCGTTGCTTCGGGGTCGATTTCGCCAAGTGAGTCGGACGCTGCTGTCATTGGCTTCTCCTGTCGGAAAAAAAAGCCTGGGGAGGGTCAGCGCTTGATATAGCACTTGTTTTCAATATCTGGACAGGCGAACTCACCGCCTAAATCTAGTTCCGCCATGCCTCGGCTGCATCTCATGGAAATCCATGTATTGCGCGGAGATATCGCCGCTACGAGGCCCCTAACGATGGCCTCGCGTGAGGCTAACGCGGTGCGACACGCAGCCCGACGGCATCGAAGAGATGCATGCGCTCCGGCGGCAGAGCGAGGTTGATCGGCGGCCCTTGCGTTTCAACGCCCTGCTGCTGGAGAACGGCGATCAGTTTGGTGCCGCCGGCAATGGTGGCGTGGACAACGGTTTCCGGTCCCAACGCCTCGGCCAGCGTTACACGCGCTTCCACCGATCCCTTGCTGCCATTCGAAAGTTGGATGTCGTGTGGCCGGATGCCAAGCGTCGCGTCGTCTCCCGGTTTCAGCGCGACCCCATCGGCCGCGATCGAGGCTGAGAGCCCGCCTGGACCTTCGACACGCACCTCGGCGGCGCTTGCCGAACGCACCTTCACCGGCAGCAGGTTCATCCGCGGCGCGCCGATGAAGCCGGCGACGAACAGGTTGGCCGGCGCGTTGTAGAGATCGAGTGGCCGGCCGACCTGTTCGATCCGCCCCGAGCGCATGACCACGATGCGGTCCGCCAGCGTCATCGCCTCGATCTGGTCATGGGTGACGTAGATCATCGTGGTTGCCAGCCGCCGGTGCAGGCCCGCCAGTTCAGCGCGCATGGTGATACGCAGTTCGGCATCGAGGTTGGACAGCGGTTCATCGAGTAAAAAGGCGGTCGGATTGCGCACCACCGCACGGCCGATTGCCACGCGCTGCTTCTGGCCGCCCGACAGTTGACCGGGCCGGCGGTCGAGATAGGGAGCGATTTCCAGCATGCGCGTCGCTTCCGTGATCCGCGCGTCGATCTCGGCTTTGGGCATACGGATGTTTTCGAGGCCGAAGGCGAGGTTCTGGCGCACGCTCATGTGCGGGTAGAGCGCGTAAGACTGAAACACCATTGCCAGACCGCGCTGTGCGGCCGAAACGTTGGTGACGTCGACCCCGTCGATCTCGATCTTGCCGTCGGTCGGTCGATCGAGCCCGGCAATCAGCCGCAGCAACGTGGACTTGCCGCAACCCGACGGGCCGACGAGGACCAGCATCTCGCCGTCACCGACGTCGAGGTTGATGCCGTGCAAGATCTTCATCTTGCCGTACGCGCGATCGATGTTGGTCAGCGTTATCCGTCCCATGACATCCTCACTTCAGCCCGGTGCCGGCAATGCCGGAAGTGATGTAACGCTGCAGGAAAACGAAGACGAGGACGACGGGGATCATCGTCACCACGGTCATCGCCAGGATGTAGTGCCACTGCACGTTTAGCTGGCCGGCATAGGTATTGAGGCCGACCTGGAGTGTGTAGAGTTCCTTGCGCGACAGCACCACCAGCGGCCACAGAAAGTCGTTCCAGCGCCAGACGACCGAGAAGATCGCCAGCACGGCGAGCGCCGGTGCTGCAAGCGGCAATACGATGCGCCAGTAGATCTGCCATTCGGAAGCATTGTCCATGCGAGCCGCATCGAGCAGCTCGTCGGGGATGGTCAGCATGTATTGGCGCAGCAGGAAGACGCCGGTTGGCGTCGCCACGGTCGGCAAGATCACGCCCCACAGCGAATCGAGCAGCCCAACGGCGCCCACCACCGAATAGAGCGGCACCAGGATGACCGACAGCGGCACCATCAGCGTACCGACGATAACAAGCATCGTCAGATCGCGACCGCGGAACTTGTATTTCGACAAGGCGAAGGCGGCCATCGAATTGGTGAGCAGCGTGATCAGCGTCGCCATTGCCGTCACAAAAATCGAATTGCGCAGATAGCGCAGGAAGTCGAAATGGACGAAGGGCTCGGTGTAGTTCTCCGTCGCGAAGCCGATTTCGCGCACCGGCTGCCGGTCGGCGATGTTGATCTTCACGACATCGTTGGGCGCCTGCGGGTCCACCATCTGCGCCATGATGCCGATGCGCCGCACCTCGGCCAGCACCTTGGTCGAACCATCCGCCAGCTTCACCTTGTAGAGGGTCAGCGGTTTGTCGTAGCCTTCGACCCTCGCCTGTTGGCTGACATAAGGCATTATGGTCGGCGGGAACTCGGCGAGCTGTGCCGGCGTCTTGAATGACGAACCCACCAGCCAGACGGCCGGACCGAACATGATGACAACGCCGCCGAGCAGCCACAGCCAGCTCACGATATCCGTCCAGTGCCAGCCGCGACCGCCGCGCCGGCGGGTCAGGAATGTCACGACCCGGCTCATTCGCGGGCTCCTTTCCGCTCACCCCGGCGTCCGACCTGCAGCTGAACCAAGGTGAGCACGACCAGCACCAATCCCATCAGGATCGAAGCCGCCGAAGCCAGCCCCGGATTGCGCAACAGGGAGGCGAAGCCGATCTCATAGATATACTGCGTGATATAGAGGGTCGAAGTTCCCGGCCCTCCACCCGTCAGCACATAGACTTCGTCGAAGATCTGCACAGCGCGGATCAGCGTCAGTACGATGACGACAAGCAGATTCGGCATCAGCAGCGGCAGCGTGATGCGCCAGAACACCCGCGCCGGCTTCGTGCCGTCCATCTCGGCCGCTTCGTAAAGGTCGCGCGGGATCGCCTGCAATCCGGCAAGCAGGATGAGCGTGTAAAAGCCCATATGTGCCCAGACCGAAACGCTGACGGCGGCGGTGAAGGCCCAGAAACGGTCCGTCAGCCAGTTGTGCGGCTCGCCGCCCAGATCATGGACGATCAGGTTGAGCAGGCCCTGGCGCTGCAGGATCCAACGCCAGATCAGGCCGGTGACGACCGGCGACAGCAGCACCGGAAAGAAGAACACCGCGCGCCAGAAGCTGCGCCCGACGATCTCGCGGTTGAGGATCAACGCTGTCGCCATCGACACGACCGTCATCAGTGCCACCTGCACGACGACGAACAGGCCCGTATTGTGCACGGCCTTCCAGAAGAGATCCTCGTGGCAAGTGGCAGTGTCCAGGTAGTTGCCGCAATCGAGCAAGCGCTGGTATTGCTCGAGCCCCACATAGGTTCGGTCCTGCAGGAAATAGGCCGTTCCCGACGTGGCCGAATAGAAGAAGTTGATGATCATCGGCACCAGGACGAAAATGCCGAAGATCGCCATGTTTGGGGCGAGGAAGAACGCGGCCATGCCACCGGTGCCTGTCGCGCGCTGCCAGAACTTCAGCGGCACGTTGACGATCGATGCCAGCCAGACGACCGGCGCCGCGAGCGCGGCGCCAGTCCATGCCTTCAGTGTCGCGGCGGCGGTCACTTCGCCTCGGCAACCTTGTCGGCGATATCCTGGTCGATCCTGCCCCAGGCATCGTCGAGGCTGAGTTCGCCGGCCATCACCTGGCTGACGCGCGTCACCAGCGCGGCGAAGTAAGCGTTGGCCCACTTCCACGGCGGCAGCGCATCGGCCGCCGGCAGGGTTTCACCCGCCGCCTTGACGAACTTGTCGAGCGCCGGACCGACGTTCTTGTCGGCCGAGACCCATTTCAGCCCGCCCTTGTCTACGACGCCCTTGTGCGCGGGCAGAACAGCGTGCGCTCGCTGAATTCTTTCACCACGTCTTCACGGGCCAGATAATCCATGACCTTGGCGACGTCCTTGGGATTCTTAGTGTATTTGATGGCGACCAGCGCCGCGCCGCCCTTCACGCCCGAACATCCTGCGGTACCGCAGGGCGAGCCGGTTGCCACCCAGTCGAAACTATCGCCGATCTTGGTCGACAGATTGGCGACCTGCCAGCTGCCCGAATAGTAGAATGGGATCTGGGCGTTGATGAAGTCGTCGGCGGCCGCGCGATAGGTCGAGCCTGCCGCTGAAACCCAGGTATCCTTCAGCATCAGGCCCTTGGCGGTCCAGTCGACGAGCTTGCCGACGAACGCCTTGGTGCCGTCGTCCACTTTCGCCGGCATGCCATCGGGGCCGATATAGTTCGCTCCGAAGGAGACATTCGGACCCGAAATGCGGTGACCGGAACGGTCGATGGCGAAGGCAGCCGGAAGCTGCTGGCTCTTCGCCACCTCGGCGGCGGCGGCGATCCAGTCGTCCCAGGTCGCCTTGTCACCGGGCAGCGGCACGCCGGCCTGTTCGAACAGCGTCTTGTTGGCGAAGCCGCCGGTGAGCGTGAGCTGGGTCATGAAACCCGGGATGGCGTTGGAGCCATCGGGGCGCATCCAGTCCAGCGTGTCAGCGAAATTGGCCTCCCAATATTTCGGATCGGCCACCAGGGGCCTGAGATCGAGCCAGTGCTGGGCAAGCTCCTTGATGTTCGTGACGCGGGCGATGTCCGGCCCCTGGCCGGCTTCGAGCTGGATGGGCAGCTGCTCCTGGATCACCTTGTAGGCGACGTTGTCGAGCGTGACGTGGATGTCGGGATTGTCCTTCATGAAGCGGTTCAGAATGTCCTGGATGACATCGCCCTCGACACCGTCCGAATACCACATGATGCGCACGTCGCCGGCAAACGCGCTGGTCGATGCGAGCAGGCTGACCGATAGCGCGGCCAGCAAAGTGCGGGTCTTATTCATGCTTCGTCTCCTCCTTTACCAGGGCGGCGCCCCGATGGTTCAAGCCGCCACGCCCTCTCCTCTTGAGCGTCGCAGCCGATTTCCTCCCTACTCTCTTTGCTTCATACGCATCGCCTCGCCGCGCACGGTCCAATTGGCCGGATCGAGTGTACGTCCCTCAGCCACAATCCTTGCGTCGGCGAGGAAATGCACCGTGCCGTACTCCGGATCCTCGACGGTCAACTCGCCGTCGGGACCCGACCGCACCGACAGGCCGGCAAAGGCGCCCGCCCAGGCGTCGAGCGCCGGCAGATTGGCATTCCGGTCACCGAGGCGGACGATCCATGTCGTCCTGCGTCCCGCCGCCCGCAACTCGTTGCCGGCGGTCGGGCCGGCCACGACCTGCGTGAGCGGAACATCCGTCTTCAGCATAACGAAGGCGTCGCCAGATTGCGCGAACGCCCGATCGCCGCCCACTTGCACGGCATCGAAGGCACTTGCGGGGAACCAGGCGTGTGTAAAGTCGGGCTGTTCATCCGAGCAGGAGAAGCTGACTATGGCGAGGTCGCGGTATTGATGAAGTCGGGGCAAAGTGCCTGAGCCGCCCCAATATGATGGTCTGCCATATCCCGACTGCAGCACTTCGCCGGGGTGGTTGATCCAGATCTGCGCATCCGGATTCTTGCCCAGCCGGGCGTGAATGACGGTTTCCTGATAGCCCCATTGGTTCCAGCGGAAGCCAGCGGCGCTGCCCATCGCATGGTCGCGCGTCTTGTAGTGGTAGAGCCGCGCGAAGCGGTCTTGTCCCTGCGCAAAAGTCCATTCCCACGCCGTATCGTCGGTGAGGGAAGCAATTGCAGCCAACCCATCCGGAACGCTCAAATCGTGATCCCGCAGGCAGAGTGCCAGCTGCGGCAGCGCGTGAAAGCGCATGCCGTAATTGCCCTTGCCCCAAAGCATGCGGCAGATGCCGGACAATTCCAGGGAACGCGCGGCGCGCAGCGTGTGCTCGTAGGAGCGGCCCTGCGCCCCGGTGAGGATGCCGCGGTGCGCCGAGCGCGCGACGATTTCAAGCAGGCGTACGATTGCCCTGCCGGCACGTTCGGCGATGTCCTTGTCAGGGGCCAGCGCGTAGAGCGCGCACAGGCCCTTGAGGTCGATCGGGAAATAAGGCGCCGAGTTGAACTCGGCCATCTCCCATGCCTCGAAATGGTCGAGCCAGGCGCGTACACGCGCGGCTCCAACCGCGGACTGTTCGCGGCCAAGGCGGCCCGACCGCACGAACCGCACATCAGGCAACAGGCCCCCAGCAATATAGGCGGCGGTGTGGAAGAGCAGCGCGTGGTTCTCGGAGAAGTACCACTGTACATCATTGCCGGGCTCGTCCATCCAGTAGCGATAGCCGAGGATGGCGTTGTCGACGCGCGCACGCAGGCTCGCTTCCAGCCGATCGCCATAGGCCGTGCGGCACCACAGCAGCGGCACCAGGATGAAGTCGGCGCAATCGTGACAATCCTCGATCGCCGGCAGCGTGCCGGCGATCATGGCGTCGGTCTCGGCGCCCTGCTGTCCGATCGCCAGGCGCGCCAGCGCGCGCACGGTGTCGGCCTCGGCGTGACCGGCGACCTCGCGCAGGGCTTCATCTATACGCGCGGTAAGCGTTTCCGGCGCATCGCCCTGACGGCGCGCGTGGCATATCTCGACGCCGAAGACACGCGATACGGCATGGTCGGCGACCTTCAGCGTCACCTTGAAATGGCGAAAGTCGGCCGGCAGCTGCTCGGTATCGGCGATCGCCAGCCGCGCCTGGCCCGCCGGCAGATCGAAGGCGAAGCGCACCGGCGCCTCGATCGACATGAAATCGCCTTCGATCTCGACCTCGACTTGCGCGTCGCGCGGCAGGGCCACGCCGGTGACGAGCGCCACCTCGCCGCCGTCATAGGCGGGACGCTCGAAATGCATGTCGTCGAGGGCTGCTTCCATCGCATCGGCAACGCCGCTCTCGACTTCGATCGGCAGTGCCACCGAAGCAGCCGGACCGGATAGATAGTCGAGCTGGAAATAGTAGCGGGCGTCGCGCTCGGCGAGATCGTCGAACCACACGCGAATGTCGTTACGGCCGGCCTTCAGCACTATCTTGAAATGCTCGGCACTTTCCAGATTGCGGCCGTAGGGCGCCATCCAGCCGGCTTTCTCGCCATTGGCAAAGAGTAAGGCGCCGCCGCATGTGCGCAGCCGCACCAGCGCCTCGCCAGTCGAGGCCGCCTCAATGGTGGTCTCGGCCCAGGTGCCAAGCACCGTCGGCCGAAACCAGAAGCCCGACAGGTCGATGCGCGGTGAGGCGAAGGGCAGCCAGATGCGCTCGGCGCCGAATTCGGCGCTGACCTGTGGTCGCTTGCCGCGGCGTTCCGCTGCGAACTGCGTGCGGCACGGATATTCATGCGGAATGAAATTCTTGTGCTTGGTCAGGAAGAAGAAGGGATCCATCTCGCCTTGCATAGGCTGGTCGGCCACGTCGTAGCGCTGCCCGGCGATGGACCCGAGCCGCCAATAGACGATAGGCTGCCCCGCCGTGAGCGGCCGGCGCAGCGTAAAATCCGTCCGAACGCCTTGCGCGGCCTCGCTCATCGCAAATCCTTCACGGCAACTGGATCGACATCGGTATAGGCCTGGTTCTCGCCAGTCATGCCCCAGACGAAAGCATAGGGGCCGGTGCCGGCGCCCATATGGATAGACCAGGCGGGCGACAGGACGACGTCGCCGTCAGCGACCATCAGGTGGCGCGTCTCGTCAGGCCGGCCCATCAGATGGACCACACGGTCGGCCTCGGCGAGGTCGAAGTAGCAATAAGCTTCCATGCGCCGCTCATGCAGATGCGGCGGCATGGTGTTCCACACACTGCCCGGCGCGAGGTCGGTGATCCCCATCAACAAGAGGCAGGACGGGGCCACTTCGGGATGGATGTACATACGCAGCGTGCGCCTGTTCGTACGGGCCTCATCGCCGAGCACAAGCGGCTTGGCTTCGCTGCTGACGATAAGCCGATGCGCAATATCGGCGCCGGCTGGCACCGAGTTCATGGAGAAGCGTGCCGGCCTCTCCGGATCGTCGCTCTCCAGCGTCACCTCACGCGCTCCGCGTCCGACATAGACGATGTCGCGGTTAGCGACGTGAAAGCGCCGGCCGTCCACCGCGACCGCGCCATTGCCGCCGAGATTGGCGATACCCATCTCGCGCGCGTCAAAGAAGAGCGGGGTGCCGACTTCGGCCCCGTTGCCGAATGCCAGCGGGTTGGCCAGCGGCACCGCGCCACCGACGATCATGCGGTCGACATGGGTGTAGACGAATTCGATCGCGCCGGGCCGGAACAACCCGTCGACGAGGAACTCGGCCCTCAGCCGGTCCGTGTCCATGCCGGCAATATCGGCCGGCGACACGCCATAGAGCGTCCGCATCATGCCGCCTCCACCTTCGACTGCAGATGCCGCGCCCCTTCGGTCAGGCACAGAATGGCCAGCGCCTGCCCGTAGCCCGTCGGATGGATGGGTATATCGCGATAGAATTGCAGGTCGGCGCCCATGCGTGTGCCATAGGACACGTTCGCAACCACACCTTTGTCATCGATGTTGGCCACCACGGCTTCCAAGGCGCGGAGGCCGGCGGCACGGCACTCTGTCGAGCCGATTCCGAGCCGCGCGGCTTTCATTAAGCCGTAGCCGAAGCCGGCCGTGGCAGAAATCTCCTCGTAAGACGTCGGGTCGTCGAGCAGAGTGTGCCAGGCGCCCGAACTCGCCTGCACTTCGAGCAGGGCGTTGATCTGCGTCTCCAGCACGCCGAGCAGATAGGCCCGAACCGAAGGCGCAACTTCGGCGAACTCCACCAGTTCCAGGATACCGACGGTAATCCAGGCATTGCCTCTCGCCCAAAGCGCGCGGGCGAAATTGTGCCGGCCCGCGAACGTCCAGCCGTGGAACCACAGCCCTGATGCCGGATCGGCAAGATAACGGGCGTGAACCAGGAATTGCCGTTCCGCTTCCTCGACGAAGCGGCGCTGGCCGGCAGCCTGGCCGTAGGATGCGAGGAACAGCGCCACCATGAACAGCGTGTCGTCCCACAATTCGTCGTCGTTGACCCGATCCGAAACATCATGCTGGAAACCGCCTTCGGGCGTTCGCGGGAAGGCGGTGACTACCTGCTCGGCCCATTCGCGCAGCACCGGCTCGAAGCGCGGCTGGCGCCGGCGTCGCCACAATTCGCTTAGCGCCAGCAGAGGCGCGGTGGTGTTGACGTTCATCGCCGGGAGACCGGCAGCGATGCGTCGATCGTACCACGCCTCGATCGTCTGTAGCAGCCGATCGTCGCCGGTCTGCGCCCACAGCCGAACCAGCCCGTAGAGCCCCACGCCTTGCGGCCATTCCCAGCTGTCGAAGCTGACATAGTCGCCCGGCGTGCCGTCGAGATTCGGCTCATGGAACCGCCCGTCATGACGCAAGCCGGTCATGCCCGCCACGAGGCTGGCAAGCGCGGAATTCAGGCGTTCGGCCGATAGCGGCATCACTCCTCCCGTTTCTCCCGCTTCATCAGAACTGTTTCACAGCCATTTTTCTTGCGCAATCTGAAAATTTTTTGCATTAATCGGATGACTTTGCTGGAGATGACGGAGCGGATGAATATCCAGGGCAAGCGCGGCCGCCCCAGCCGCCGCATTCGACTTGAAGAGATCGCGGCGCGTTGCGGCGTGTCGGTCAGCACCGCCTCCCGTGCGCTGAGCGGCGTCGGCGGCGTGAGGGATGAGCTTCGCACCAGGATCATCGAAATAGCGAAGTCGATGAACTACGCCATTCCCGCCTCGGTTGCCGGGCGCAAGGTCATCCTGGCCGCAAGCAGCGTGGCAATGGTGGACAGTGCCCGCAATCAGTTCACCTACCATGTCCTTGATGGACTGAACGAGCGTGCCCGGTTGCTGGGCGTCGAACTGGTGACCCGGCCGGTTTCGGCGCCCGAGGACGAAATCGCGCTGCTGCGTGAATCCGAGCGCGACGACAGCGTCGCCGGTTGCCTGTTTCTGACGCTGGACGATGACGATGTGCTGACGCTGACAGCCGGCTTCGCTAAGCCGATCGTGCTCGTCAACGGCGACGATCCCTCGATGCGCCATTCGAGCGTGACGCCCTGCAATCGCTCTGGCGCCATGCTTGCCGCGCAGCATCTGATCGGCCTTGGCCACCGCCGCATCCTGTTCCTGATGCGGCGTGGCCGGCGCACAATCGAGCGGCGCTATGAAGGTTGGCGCGACGCGCTGATCACGGCCGGCATTGCCGGCTTCGACGACTTCGTGGTCGAGGTGCAGGACTGGCTGCCGGAACTTGCGAACAGAGCCGTGACCGAGCGCATCGCGGCCCGCGGCCTCGATTTCACCGCCGTGCTGACAGCCGGCGACAGCCTGGCGTTTGGTGCCATCGCCGGCCTCCAGGAGGCCGGATATTCGGTGCCTGGCGATGTATCCGTGGTCGGTATGGACGACTTGCCGCTCGCTGCCTTCTGCAACCCGCCGCTGACGGCGATGCACATTCCCATGCGCGAGATCGGATCGGCAGCACTTAGCCTGCTGCTCGACGACATGGCCCATTCGGGGTCGCCGCCGCGCCGCGTCGAGCTTGCCTGCAATCTCGTGGTGCGCCAGTCGACGGCACCAGCCCGGAGCGGCGCCGGCGGTCATCAACTGGCCTCTTGAGCGCGCGACTTGCCGCCAGCAAAGAGCAGCGGCAAACCCTCTTGCGTCTCCAGTTCAAGGACACGTCCAAGCAGGATCATATGGTCGCCAGCCGGGAAACGGTCGGCGACGCTGCATTCGAACCGCGCCAGCGCGCGCGGCAGCAATGGCACGCCGTGCTCGCTCCACGACAGGTCAAGATCGGCAAAGTCCGTGCCCGACTTCGAAAAACGCCAGCACAGATCGATCTGATCTTCCGCCAGCACGTGAATGGCGTAGTGCGCGGAATTAGCGAAGGCTCCGAACCGGCGCGAGTGGCGGCCGATTGACCAGAGCACCAGCGGCGGGTCGAGCGACACGGATGAGAAGCTGTTGGCGGTGATTGCGACCGGACCGTCGGCCGTGCCAGTGGTGACGACCGTTACGCCGGTGGCGAAGCGCCCGAAGGCATTGCGCAAAAGGCGTGGATCGCACACGACATGCTCCATCAGCGGCGCTCCCCCGTTCCCAGTGGTGTCGCCGGGATCCGTTCCGGCACCCGGCCATAGGCGTGCGGGAGCGAGCATGTCTTGAGCTCGGGCAGCACCTTGGTGCCGAAATGGCGCGCCTCGTCGAGATGCGGGTAGCCGGAAAAGATGAAGGCGCGGATCCCCATCTTCATATACGCCTCGATTTCCGACAGAACCTGATCGGTCGAGCCCACCAGCGCCGCGCCGCAGCCAGAGCGCGCTCGCCCGACGCCCGTCCACAGATGCGGCTCGACATAGCCTTCGGCATCAGCGATCTGGCGGTTCCTGGCCTGGTGCGATACGCCGAGCGATCGGGCGTCGAGCGCGCGCTCGCGGATCGCCCTGCCCTGCTCGTCGTCCAGCTTCGAAACCAGCTCCCGGGCATATTCCTTTGCCTCGGCCTCGGTGTCGCGCACGATCATGTGGACGCGCAGGCCGTAGTCGAGCGTCCGCCCATGGCGCTGGGCGCGTTCGTGGACGGCTTTCATGCGGCCGGCAAGTTCCACCCTGGTTTCAGGCCACATCAGGTAGACGTCGCACTGTTCGGCGCAAAGCTCGAGTGCGTCGGGCGAATAACCGCCGAAATAGAGCAGCGGACCGCCATTTTGCTGATAGGGCTTCGCCGGTGCCGTCGAGAGCCCCTTGAAACGATAGACCTCGCCCTCGAAATCGATGCTGTCTCTGGTCCAGGCCTGGCGCAGTATCTGCACCACCTCGCGGGAACGCTGATAGCGGTAGGCGCTGTTGGCCGTCTCGCCCGGAAAGTCCGACGAAATGATGTTTACCGTCAGCCGGCCTTCCAGCATGTGATCCAGCGTCGCAATCGTGCGCGCCAGCATAATTGGCTGCATCTCGCCGCAGCGCACAGCGGCGAGCAGATTGATCTTCGACGTGATCGGCGCACAGCCGGCTACGAAGCTCAGCGTGTCCTGGCCGACCTGATAGGACGACGGACACAAGATGTTGCGGAAACCGAGTTCCTCGGACGTCTTCACGATCTCGGAGCAATGCGCCCAGCTCGAGCGCAGCGCGCCGTCCGGAACGCCGAGATATCGATAGTCGTCCGAGCAGAGTGCGGCGAACCACGAGACTTCGGCAGCTTCGAGATCCGGCGAAGTGATTGGGACGATGCTCATTGCCACTCTTCAGAAAAGACGTCCGGGCCACTCTTCAATGACCTCAGGGGCTTGCGTAGCATTCGTTTTAGTGTAGATCAATACTGTATCAATTTTGGAGCCAAACCCGAAACCGGGATGCGATTGGAAACACCGGATGCATTTGACAAGGGCGGACCCCGGCCACCGATCCAGCCAGATGCGCGGCCCCCTGCCTGTGCACTTGCAGACCAGCGAAATGCTGATCCGCGAAATCGCGGCCGGACGGCTGGCCGACGGGGCGCGGCTGCCGCCCGAGCGCGCGATGGCGGCGAGCCTCGGGATTGCCGTCGGCACGCTCAGGCGGGCGCTGGCAGATTTGACCGAAAAGGGCCTTCTCGACCGCATCCAGGGCTCGGGTAACTATGTGCGGGCGCGCGGCGACTTGCTCGGGATCTATGCTTTCTTTCGCCTGGAGCGTATCGGTGGCGGCGGCCTGCCGAGCGCCGACGTGCTATCCGTCGAGCGACTGCCCAAGCCAGCCGACCTGCCGCAATTCGGCAGCGCCGGCGAAGCCCATCGTATACGCCGGCTGCGGCGGCTCGACGGAGAGCCGGCCGCGGTCGAGGAGATCTGGCTGGACGTCAGCCGCGCCGAGAAGCTCAAGCGCGAGGACCTGTCGGAATCCCTCTATCTCCACTACAGGCTCGCGCTCGGCTTTTCGATCGTTCGCGCCGAAGACCATGTCGCCGTCGCGCCTGTGCCGGACTGGGCCCCGCTCGAGTTCAGGCCACCGCCGGGGACGGTCGTGGGTCTCATAGAACGTATCGCCTGGGCTGGCGACGGCGCCAGCGCGGAATATTCCCGCAGCTGGTTCGATCCGGGCGCGGCGCGGTACGTCACACGTTTCAGATAGGCCGGAGCAAGACGCAGCGTGACCAGATCATCGATCGGCTACGGCATCATCGGCTGCGGCATGATGGGCCGCGAGCATATCCGCAACATCGCTCTGTTGCCCGACGCGCATGTGGCCGCGATCTTCGAGCCGGACCCCGGCATGTTGGTGGCGTCACTGGCGGCGGCGTCGGGCGCGCGATCGGCGGCATCGATCGCCGAGCTGCTGGCGATGGACGAGGTGGACTGCATCTTGATTGCCAGCCCCAACCACCATCACCTCAGTCAGATGGAGGAGATCGCCGCACTTCGACCACTGCCGGTGCTGGTGGAAAAGCCGCTCTTCACCGCGGCCGCCGACGAGGGGCGGATCGCGGCGTTGAAAGCTCGGCTTCCGCTCGTCTGGGTGGCCATGGAATACCGCTATATGCCGCCCGTCGCCGCATTCGTCGAGCAGGCGCGCCACGCCACCGGCGGCATCCACATGCTGACGGTCCGCGAGCACCGCTTCCCGTTTCTGGCCAAAGTCGGCGACTGGAACCGCTTCAACCGCAACACCGGCGGCACGTTCGTCGAGAAATGCTGCCACTTCTTCGACCTGATGCGGCTGATCCTCGAATCCGACCCCGTCCGCGTGATGGCGAGCGCTGGACAGGCCGTAAACCATCTCGACGAACGCTATGACGGTGAGAGGCCGGATATCCTTGACCATGGCTATGTGCTGGTTGATTTCGCGAGCGGCGCGCGCGCCATGCTGGAACTGTGCATGTTTGCCGAGGGCAGCCGCTACCAGGAGGAACTCTGCGCTGTCGGCGGCGACGGAAAGATCGAATGTCTGGTGCCCGGACCAGGCCGTTTCTGGCCGACCCACCTTGGCCCTGCGCCAGTGCCCCAGTTGATCGTCAGCCCGCGCAATCCGCCTGGACCACGACTGCTGGAGATTCCCGTCGACCCCCGGCTGCTCGAGGCAGGCGACCATAACGGTTCGACCTTTTTCGAGCACGCTCGCTTCACCGCTGCGGTGCGCGGACAAGGCAAAGTGGAAGTGACCTTGCGAGACGGCTGGTGGGCTGTCGTCATGGGCCTCGCCGCCGAGAGATCGGCCCGCGAAGGCCGCGCCATCGAACTCGCCGGTGAATTCGCATTGCCGACCTAAGGCCAACCACGCATTCACCAAACCATCGGGTCAGATGCGCCGACCGGTTGCTGCGTCGAACAGATGTGCACATGCGCGGTCGATTTCGATCCGCACCCCTTCGCCTTGCTTGAGCGCAAGCCTTTCTCGGAAGAGGCAGGAGATTTCTTCACCGGAGCAGTCGACCCTGGCGAAGATTTCCGAGCCGGTCGCCTCGAGAAGCGTGATCGTGCCCGGCACGCCCTGCCCGGTTGCCCGGATATGTTCCGGTCGAATGCCGTAGACGAGTTCGCGTCCTGCGGCATCCGCCGGCTGGGCGCCTTCCGGTAACGGCAGGATCAACCCGCCGGCGCTGCGGAACACGCCCTCCTCAATGCGGCCGGCAATGAAGTTCATGGCGGGCGAGCCGATGAAGCCGGCAACGAAGAGATTGGCCGGATGGTCGTAGAGGTCCAGCGGCGCGCCGATCTGCTCGACCAGGCCGTCATGCAGCACGACGATCTTGTCGGCCATGGTCATGGCCTCGATCTGGTCGTGCGTGACATAGATCGTCGTAGTACCCAGCCGCTGGTGCAGGGCCTTGATCTCGCCGCGCATCTGGACGCGCAATTTGGCATCGAGGTTGGAGAGCGGCTCGTCGAACAGGAAGACCTGTGGGTCGCGTACGATCGCGCGACCCATGGCAACGCGCTGACGCTGGCCGCCAGAAAGCTGGCGCGGATAGCGGTCAAGCAACTTTTCCAGGCCAAGAATGCCGGCTGCCTTCCGGACCCGGCCAGCGGTGTCGGCCGGATCGGCTTTCTTGATCTTGAGGGCAAAGCCCATATTGTCGGCAACAGTCATATGCGGATAGAGCGCATAATTCTGGAACACCATGGCGATGTTCCGGTCCCGCGCGCGCAGATTGTTGACCATGCGTTCGCCGATGGCGATCTTTCCGCCGGAGATCGTTTCAAGGCCTGCGATCATGCGCAGCAGCGTCGATTTTCCGCATCCCGACGGACCGACCAGGATGACGAATTCGCCGTCGGCGATGTCAACGGTGACATCGTGAATGATTTTGGTGGCCCCGAAGGCCTTCTGCACGTTGTTGATTGTTACCGATGCCATTGGATCTTTCCTGGAAAAGAGTGATGTCAGGACGCGCCCTCAGCCGCCCTTGACGGCGCCGGCGGTCAGCCCCGCGACGATCTGCCTTTGCGCGAACATGGTCAGGATCAGAACCGGCAGCGTCACCACCAGCGCCGCCGCGGCGAGCGGCCCCCAGCTGACCTGCTCGTAGGACAGCATGTTGTAGACGGCGACCGGGAGTGTGCGCGTCTCACGGCTGGCGAGCACCACACCGAAGACGAAATTATTCCACGAGAAGATAACGGACAGGATGAAGGCGACGACGATGCCCGGCTTGGCGATGGGCAGGGCAACCAGCCGGAAAACCTGCCAGGAGCTGGCGCCGTCGATGTTGGCCGCCTCCTCCAGTTCCATCGGCGTGGTCTCGAAATAGCCGATCATCACCCAGACCACGATCGGCACCGTCACCACCAGATGGATGATGATCTGCGGCCAGAGCGTGCCGAGGATCCCGATCCATTGGAACAGCAGAAACAGCGGGATGAGATAGGATAGTCCGGGCGTCATGCGGGCGATCATGATGACGACCGCCGATCGTTCAGCCTTGAGCCGTGCAATGCCATAACCGGCCGGTACGCCGATCAACAGCGCCAGCAAGGTCGCCGTGCCGGTGACCAGAACCGAATTCCAGAGATACAGCAGGAAATTGTTCTCCTCGAACACTTTCACATAGTTCGACCAGGCGAAACGTTCGGGGATCAGGATCGGCGGATAGGCACCGTTATCGATTTCGAATTTCAGCGACAACGAGATCATCCAGAGGAAGAACAGGATCGCCGGCGAGACGAAAACCAGGGCAGCGAAAAACAGACCGATCTGGTTGAGCAGCCGTGAACTCATCTATTTGCCCTCCGTATCGATCCACTGCGAGCGTTGGCGCAGCATCAGCAGGACAAAAGACAGGGCCACGATGACGATGAAGAACACCACGGCCATGGCCGAACCGTAGCCGATATCGTAGTAGGAGAAGGCGGTGTTGTAGAGATAGATGTTGATGGTCTCCGACGCCGTGCCCGGGCCGCCCTGGGTCATCGCGTAGATGATGTCGAAGCTCTTCAACGCATCGATGGTGCGGATGATGACCGCGATCATCAGGAACGGCGCGATCATCGGCAGAGTGAGATAGCGGAATTGCTGCCAGGCATTGGCGCCGTCGATCTCGGCGCTTTCGAAGGGCTCGCGCGGCACCGAGGCCAGCCCGCCGAGCACGATCAGCATGACCAGCGGCGTCCACTGCCAGGTCTCGACCGCAACCAGCGACGGGATGACCGTGTTGGCGTTGAATATCCATTCCTGAGCCGGGATGCCGACCAGCGACAGCAGGTAGTTGAGCACGCCGAGCTGAGGATGGAACATCATTGTCCAAACCAGTGCCACGGCAACGGGTGTCGCCATCATCGGCATGACGAAGACGCCACGCAGCAAGCCGCGCAGCGGAAACCTGGCGTCGAAAATCAGGGCGGCCAGAGTGCCCAGCAGCATCGGCGCTGCAACCGAGAGGAAGGTGTAGGTCAACGTATGAACAAGGGATTCCCAGAAACGTGGGTCGCTGGCCAGGCGCAAATAGTTTTCCATCCCGGCAAAGCTCCGCGACTGGCCGAGCGTCCAACGGTTGACGCTCATCCACAGGGTGAAAGCCCAGGGGAAGACGATGACGGCGCCGACGACGACGAGTGCGGGGACAACGAAAGGCCAGTAGTTGGGAGCCAGCCGGATGGTCTGGCTCCCGTCGATAACCGGAATCGTCACCCCGGTCTGTTCTGGGGTGGTGGCCGACATCAGCCCTGCTCGCTCCTGTCGAGAACCGGCTGGAACTGCTCGGTGGCCTTCTTCAGCTCCGCGGCGGGATCGGCGCCGGCAATCATGTTGGTCAGCGCCACGCCATAGATGTCGCGGAATTCGGTGACGGGGATGATGACCGGCAGCGCCAGCCGGCTGATATTGCCCGAGCCGACCACGGCATCGAGCCAGCTTGCCGGCATGGTGACGCCTTCGCGCACCTTGGGATCCTCCAGCACGGATTTGCGGAACGGAACACCGGCGCCGGCCTGCAACAGCCGTGCACTCATGGCTGGCGATACCGCCCACTGGCAGAACAGATAGGCAGCTTCCTTCTTCTCGCTGGCGGCGGTAACGCCAATCCCGTCGCCGAAGGTGCCCGAGGCATGCGCCTTGGGACCCTTGGGCATGACGCCATAACCGACCTTACCGACTACCCGCGACTTTTCCGGGTTTTCCATCGGCGGGGCAAAACCCACACCGTCAAACCACATGCCGATCTTTCCCTGCAGGAAGGCAGACTGTGCTTCGGCCCAATTGAACCCCGTGACGCCCGGAGGGGCGGACTTGGTCATCAATCTTTGATAGAGCGCGGCAGCCTCGACCGCCTCGGGAGCCTCGGTGCGCAGCGTGCCCTTGTCATCGAGCGGCGTCATGTCGTAGCCGAGCATCAGCGACGTCCACACCGGCGTGTTTGCGTTCTTGAGCCCGCGGGCGACGAAGCCGTATGTATTGGTCGAGGGGTCGGTCAGCGCTTCGGCGGCGGCCACCAGTTGCTCGAAGGTCTCGGGGTATTTGAGGCCCTTGGCCTCGAACAGCTCCTTGTTCCAGTAGAGGATCCAGTAGTCCACCGAGAAGGGTAGCGAGCGCAGCACGCCCTGGCCGTCCTTGGCAAACAGCATGCCGGCTTCGGCGAAGTCGCTTTCGACCAGCGCCGGATCGGTGAGCGACGGGTCGGCGAGATAGCCGGCGATGTCGGCCAGCCAGCCGCCCTTCTCGAACTGGCGCTTCTGCACGTGGTAGCTCAGATGCACGACATCGAAGCTCGGCTTGCCCGAGCTCAACTCGATCACCGTCTTCTGGCGCTGCTGCTGCTCGGGCGTCGCCTCGGCATTGACCTTGATGCCGGTCAGTTCCTCGAACTCGGCAAGATATTTCAGGATGGTGTCGCTGCGCGGGCTTTTCACCAGATTGACGTCAAGCGTCGTCCCGGCAAAGCGTTTCCAGTCGACGCCTGCGGCAAAGCCGGGGCGAAGCCCCACAAGGCCGGCAGCGGTTAGCGCTGCGGTTCCGGCAAGGAGTTGCCTCCTGGTTGGGTTGAACAGATTGGACGACATTTCTTCCTCCCGGTTGCTGTCGTTGTGGGTGCGCCGCGAACCCGCGGCGCGGCTATATTTCCTCAGATCTGGAGCGCCAGCCGGCGCGCATTGTCGATATGCAGACTGATCGCTTCAACCGCCTTTTGCGGATTGCGGCTCTCCATGGCTTCGATGACCGCCAAATGTTCGCGCATCACCGGCACCACACGTCCGTCGATGCGGAAACGCTCCTGATGGATCAGCCGGATTTTCACCGAGTTGACCAGATAGGCCTTGGCGATAATCTCGTTGCCGAGCGCATTGATGAAGGTGTCGTGCATTGCCCAGTCGATGTTCTGGGCCTTGGCTTCCATTTCCGGCGTCGGCGCCTGTCCCAGAGCTTGAGCCAGCATCTCCTCATGTTCGCGCCGCATGCGGGCAAGTTCGGCATCAGAAGCGCTGGTCGTGAATAGCGCCACTGCCTCGCGTTCCATGAACAACCGAAATTGAAACGCCTCGCGGATCAGATTGATGTCGATATGCGCGATCTGCATGCCGCGCTGCGGGATGGTGGTCAGCAGTCCCTCAGCCTCGAGACGCGGCACGATCTCGCGAATGGCACCCAGCGGCAGTCCGGTGAAAGCGACCAGTTCGCGCTGTGACACGAACTGCCCCGGCCGCAGATCACGGGCCAGCAAATGCCGCGTGAAGCTGGCATAGGCTTTCTCCCGGAGAGTAATCGGTTCGCTGCCGTCTTCCACTTCAGCTCGCTTCCTTGTCGGTCAGCCCGGCCTTGTCGGTCAGGCCGCCTCTGTCGCAAACAGCCTGTCGTATGCAGCAGCAAGCTGCCGCTGTCCCTGCGGGCCAATCGCCTCCAGGGGCGGGCGAACCGCCAGCCAGCGCTCGTCGCCGATCTTGCGCGCGACCATGACCTTCACCGCCGGCGTGACCGGGTATTTGAGCAATTCGAGCACGAAGTCCTCGACGCGTGAGTCGTCGCGGCCCTCTTCGACCATTGCGCGGATTTCGCCGGTAACAAAATTAGCCATGCCGGAAATCGCACCCTGTCCGCCGCGGCGCACGCTTCTTGCCAGATGCCGTTCGTCGCCGATGAGGATCACCAGATCGCCGTGCGCTTCAAGCAGCTCCTCACTGTAGCTCCAGTCCCCACCGGAATCCTTCACCCCGGCCACCGCGGCGGGAAAAGCGGTGCGCAGCCGGCCGATCAGCCCAAGCGGGATCGGCACCATGGTGACTGAGGGGATGTTATAGAGGAGCACGTCGCGCGCCAGCGGACCGAGTGCGGCGAAGACGGCGGAAAACCATCCGAACAGCCCGTCCTCGCCGACATTCTTGAAGTAGCTCGGCGGAGCGAGCAGAATGTTGCGAACGCCGCGCTGCAAAGCGTGCCGGGCCTGATCGGCGGCATCTTCGGCTGCATCGACCAGCACGCCGGCAACGAGCTGATGTGCCGGAATACCGGCCGCCAGCATGGCCTCGATCACGATCCGCCGCTCGTCGGTGCCGACCGAGGCTCCTTCGCCGGTGGTGCCGAACAGCGTCACACTGCTGCAGCCGGCGCCAAGGCAGGCTCGGGCATGCGCGATCATCGGCGCGAGCGCTATCTGCCCCGACGGGTCGAAGGGTGTGGTTAGGGCAACCGAAAGACCAAAGCGGGAAGCCAATGCGAACTCCGTTGAAATCAATGTGCACGTAGCGTTAGCACGCTAACATGTCAGATGTAAACTGGCGATCGGCATCGCCGACTGGCGCTGCCGCGGCAGCGCCATCGCCGATCATTTCCCGCGCCCGGCATCACATAGGCTGCTGTCCCGAGCTCTGCGGATTGGCTGGACGAGGTAGCCTAAGCTCGCTCAAGTGGCGACGAGGTGGCCGTCGCCAACATCTTCAAGCTTGAGCTTCCGGGGCTCGTCACCGATGCGCCGCACAGCGCTTGGAATTTCGCTGTCCAAGCGGGCGAACCGGGCGCGCCGGCGGCCTGGATCGGGAACCGGAACGGCTTCGATCAGCCGCTTTGTGTAAGGATGGCACGGGTTGGAGAAGATCTGGTCGCGGGTGCCCATCTCGACGATCTGCCCCAGATACATTACCGCCACGCGATCCGAGATGTTTTCTACCACCGCCATGTCGTGCGAGATGAAGAGATATGCGACGCCAAATTCGCGCTGCAGTTCCTTCAGCAATCTTAACACGCGCGCTTGCACCGACACGTCGAGAGCAGAGACGCTCTCGTCGGCAATGATCAGCTTTGGTCGCAGCGCCAGCGCCCTTGCAATACAGATTCGCTGGCGCTGCCCGCCGGAGAATTCGTGGGGATAGCGCTCCATCTGGTCAGCGGAGAGGCCCACGCGTTCGAACAGGGCGGCGATCTGGGCACGCCGTTGCTCTCTGTCGCCAAGGCCGTGGATCAGCAGAGGCTCGGCGACGAGATCGCCTACTCGCATGCGCGGGTCGAGGGACGCGAAGGGATCCTGAAAGATCATTTGCACATTGCGGCGGACAGCCTTGCGCTCCTTTCGGCTGAGTGCCGACAAGTCCTGGCCGCCGATTGAAATGCTGCCGATGTAGGGCACCAGCCCGGCGATCGCCTTGGCCGTCGTCGACTTGCCGCAGCCCGATTCGCCGACCAGCGACAGGGTTTCGTGCGGCGCGATCGAGAAACTGACCCCTTCGACCGCGTGCACCCTGCGGTCGACGCGGCCGAAGAAGCCGCCACGCAGGTCGAAGCGGACGTGAAGATCGCCGACATGTACAAGCTCGGCCGGCATGTTGGCGGCATCTTGTCGGTCTTCGGCCATCCGTCCGCCGCCGATACGCGGCACGGCGGCCAGAAGCTCGCGCGTATAGTCGGCCTGCGGGCGATTGAAGATGTCAGCCGCCCTGCCCTGCTCGACCATCCGGCCGTCGCGCATGACAATGACGCGGTCCGCCATCTCGGCGACGACGCCCATGTCGTGCGTGATCAGGATAACACTGGTGCCGTGCTCGCGCTGCAGGTCGCGCAGCAGCTCCAGCACCTCGCCCTGAACCGTGACGTCGAGGGCGGTCGTCGGCTCATCGGCGATCAGCACATCCGGGTTCAGGGCCAGAGCCATGGCAATCATCACGCGCTGACGCATGCCGCCTGAGAGTTCGTGCGGATAGTGCTCGAGCCGCCGTTCGGCATCCGGAATTCGGACTGCCTTCAGCGCCTCGAGCGCCCTCAGCCGCGAGTCGGAGCGCGACAGCGAGGTGTGTGCCTCGATCGCCTCCGTGAGCTGACGGCCGATGGACAGAACCGGATTGAGCGATGTCATCGGTTCCTGAAAAATCATTGCGATACGGTTGCCGCGGATGCGGCGCATGCCGCTCTCGCTGAGAGCCGCGAGATCCTGATCGCCGAGCCGGATGGAGCCTGATCTGATGCGTGCCGCCGGCTGCGGCAGCAAGCCCATGATGGCCAGCGCCGTCATCGACTTGCCGGAACCGGACTCGCCGGCAATGCAAAGCGTTTCGCCGCGCATCAGGCCGAATGTCAGGTCGGAAACGACGTCGCGCTCGCCCTCCTCGCCACGCACGGCGACGCTCAGACCTGAGACGCTGAGTACCGGCCTAATGGAGCCACTCTCCGCGGCGGCCTGCCCGGATCGTTTGATGTCCTCCACGTTCATTCAAAGACGCAGCGGGGGAAGTAGAACGAAACCACCCAGTTGGGCATGTCGACGATCTCGCTGATGCGCAGGTCACCGCAAACCGAGACGAGCATATAGGCATCTACCGGATCCATGCCGTAGCGGCCGGAGAGCAGGTCGATCATCTGGGAGACGGCGCTCCTGGCGCCATCCATCAGATCCGGCCCGATACCGGTTGTCACCTCATAGCCCTTGGCGTCGAGATGCCGCGACACCGGACCGGGCGTTGTGAAACGCGGCGTCCGCAGCCGGGCATCCTTGACCAGATCGAGCGTCAGCACGGCATTCATGGGGCTCTCGATTGCCGTGCCGCAGACCTCGCCGTCGCCTTGCGCGGCGTGCGTGTCGCCGACCGAGAACAACGCTCCCGCGACCTCTACGGGCAGGTAGAGCACCGTGCCGGCAGCGAGATCGCGTATGTCCAGATTGCCGCCCACGCGCCGCGGCGGGACCACCGAATGCAGACCCGGCTCAGCCGGGGCATTGCCGATGGTGCCGGCGAAGGGCTTGAGCGGCACCCGGCCGCTCTTGCCGAACAGCGCCGGCTCGAGCGAGGCGGCGTCGTACTTCCAGATATTCAGTGCCGGTTGAGTGAAGTCATCCGCCAACAGACCGAATCCCGGGATATTTGCCGTCCACCCGAAGCCGGACGGCTTGAACGCTTCGATGGTGATTTTCAGGGCATCGCCCGGCTCCGCCCCGTCGACATAGATCGGCCCAGTGACCGGGTTCACCTTGGCAAAATCGAGCACAGCAACGTCGTCGACGGTGCTCTCCATCGTCAGCTGCCCGCCGGACGAGTCCAGGCACTGGAACTCGATCGTCGACCCTGGCGCCACTCGTTCGGCCGGGACAAAGGAATTGTCCCAGCCGAAATGATGGTGGCGCCCGTGGATGGTGTAGTCGCAGTTATTGCACATCGGTCACATACACATTGTCGTAGTTGATCGGGATGTGGACCGGGTCGACATAGAGGTTGTCGGCGCCACCCATGCGGGCTGATTTCATGGTGAAACGCTGCTCGTTGAACACCGGTGCCCAGGGCGCGTCTTCCATGATCTTGCCGTAGATCTCGCTCCACATCTTGGCGCGCTCGCCAGCCTTGGCCGGGTCGACGATTGAGTCGGCTTCGGCCGCTTTGGCGTCGAGGTCCTTGTTGCAATACCACGACCAGTTCCAGCCGCCCGGGACGGCACCAGCGCAGCCGAGGATCGGGCCGTAGAAGTTCGACGGATCGGGGAAGTCGGCGATCCAGGCCATGCCGCCGGACCAGATCATCGGCGCACCGGCCTTGTCGCCGCCGGCAGCGATCACGTTGGCCTGCGCGAGCGACTGGATACTGGCCTTGATGCCGACCGCCGCCAGATCCTGCTGAATGGCCTGCGCGATGCGCGGGTTGGGATCGGTGTTCATGGCAAACAGCTGCGTGTCAAATCCGTCGGGATGCCCGGCCTCGGCAAGCAAAGCCTTGGCCTTGCTCACGTCATAGGGATAGCCCTTGAATTCCTTGTCGTAGCCAGGCATCGACGGCGGCAACGGCTGATTGGCCGGCACCGCACGGTTGTTGATCAGCTGGACGATGCGGTCCTTGTTGATCGCCATGTTGACCGCCTGCCGTACCTTCACATTGTCGAAGGGCGCCATGGTGGTATTCATGGTGATATAGCCAGTGTGCAACTGGCCGCCCTCGACGACACGGGCCTTCTGCTCGGGATCGGCCATCACCTCCTGGAATTTCGCCGGGGGAATGCCGTCGCCGGGAACGTCGATTTCGCCTTTCTGCAGCCGCAGCAGCGCCACGATCGGCTCCTGGCCGATCTCAAAGGTGATCTTGTCGAGATGCGGCAGACCCTTGTGCCAGTAATCCGGGTTGCGCTCGAAGACCACGCGCTGGCCGAGCGTCCATTCGGCGAGCTTGAAGGCGCCGGTTCCGACCGGATGCTTGCCGAAGTCCGCGCCGTATTTTTCGACCTCTTCCTTCGGCACGACGTGCGAGAAGTTGATCGCCATGACATGCAGGAAGGTGGCGTCGGGCCGGGTCAGCTCGAACTTGATCGTGTAGGGATCGACGACGGTTATGCCGGCCAGGCTTTCCGCCTTGCCGGCAGCGACATCGTCATAGCCTTTGATCGAGCCGAAGAAGCCGGCACCCGGGCTCTGTGTCTTTGGATTGGTGACCCGGTCGAGCGAATATTTCACGTCGTCGGCGGTCATCTCGCGGCCGTTGTGGAACTTCACTCCATGGCGCAGCTTGAAGGTGAAGGTCTTGCCATCATGCGCAATCTCGTAGCTCTCGGCAAGGTCGGGCCGCAGGTTGGTGGTGCCCGGCTCGTAGTCCATCAGCCCGTCGAACAGGCTCTTGATCATCGACCAGTTCTGCCAGTCATAGCCGATGGCCGGATCGAGCGTGGCGACGTCGTCCTTGTAGGTGATGGTGATCGCGCCGCCCTGCTTGGCATTCGGATCGACGACGTCTTCGGCGCGTACGCTCGTCATGCCAAGCACCAGCGCAAGCGCCGATGCCGCCACGGTGGATATTAGATATTTTCTCATGTCATGTTCCCTTTCTCTGATTTTTTGGTTTTCATCTGAGCTTGATGCGCGGATCGATGAACGGTGCGACAGTGTCGGCCAGGAGATTGCCGAGCACGATGGCAAAGGCCGAAACCAGGGTGACCCCCATGATGATCGGAATGTCGATGCGCTGAATGGCCTGCCAGGCTAGCTGGCCGATGCCTGGCCAGCCGAACACGCTTTCGACAACCACGATGCCGCCCATGAAGATGCCGATGTCGATGCCGATCATGGCGATGACCGGCAGGATGGCGTTGGGCAGCGCGTGCCGGAAGATAATGGCGCTGCGTGCAAGACCCTTGGCACGCGCGGTACGCACGTAATCCTGGCGCAGCACGTCGATCATCGACGAGCGCATCATGCGGGCGTACCACCCGGCGCCAAGAATTCCCATGGTCAGCGACGGCAGCACCAGATGACGCCAGGTGCCGTAACCGCCGATCGGGAACCAGCCGAGCCGTACCGCGAATACATAAAGCAGCAGCAGGCCGACGACGAACTGCGGCGCCGAGACGCCGACGAAGGAGGCGACCATCAGCGACTGGTCGGTAGCGGTGCCACGCTTTACGGCGGCGATGAGGCCCATCGTCAGCCCGATCACCACTTCGCAAGCAACGGCGCCGACCATTAGCAGCAGGCTTGCCGGCAGCCGCGAGACGATAAGCTCCGTGACCTCCGAGCGCTGAATGTAGGAGCGCCCCAGATCGCCGCTGAGAAGGCTGGTCAGGTAGTGCCAGTACTGGACGAAAAAGGGCTGGTCGAGACCGAGCTGCCGGCGGATGCTCTCGACCGTCTCGGGCGTTGCGCTGCGGCCGGCGATCTGGCGGACGGGATCGGCGGGCAGCAGATAGAGCAGCGCAAAGGTGATCAGGGAGACGCCGAGCAAGATGAGCACCGACTGGACAACGCGGCGGCCGAGATAGGCGATCATGCCCGCCCCCTTTGCGTCGGATCGAGGATGTCGCGCAGCGCATCGCCGACCAGGTTAAAGGCTAGCGCCAGCGCCAGGATCGCCGCACCCGGAAAGAAAACCAGCCAGGGCGCTGCCTGAAAATAGGTTTGATTTTCGAAGATGATGTTGCCCCAGGAAGCAGTCGGCGGTTGCACGCCGATGCCGAGATAGCTGAGCGTCGCTTCCAGAAGCACCGTCGTCGAGATGCCGAGCGTGCCCCAGACGATGATCGTCGGCAAAAGGTGGGGCAGGATATGGCGAAACAGGATACGTGGAGCGCTTGCGCCGATGGTGCGCTCGGCATCGATGAACTCGCGCTCGGAGAGCGAACTTGTCTCGGTGTAGATGACGCGGGCGGTCTGCACCCAGTTCACCAACGCGATCACCATGGCGACGATCCACAGGCTCGGCTGGAGCACCGCCGCCAGGCAGATGGCGAGCAGCAGCGCCGGGAAAGCCATCATCAAATCGGTGAAGCGCATAAGCGCGCTGCCGATCCAGCCGCGGAAATAGCCGGCGGTGATGCCGACCAGCGTACCGATCAGAAGCGCCACGCCATTGGCGACGATGCCGATGATCAGCGACGTGCGCGCGCCGAATAGGAGACGGGTCAGCAGGTCGCGGCCAAGCAGGTCGGTGCCTAGCCAGAACTGGGCTCCCGGCGGCAGTGGCGCGCCTTCAAGCGTGAGCCCGTCGAACATCTGCTCGTTCGGATCGTAGCCTGTCAGCCACGGTGCAAGAATGGCGCCGGCCAAGACAAGGGCAATAATCCCGAGGCCGAGCAAAGCGAGAGGCCGTTTTAGCAGACGTCGCCAGACGCCGGCGCGAGGCTTGGCTGGCATACGCCCGGCGGCTGAAAGCTCAGGCGCGATCGGATTGGTCATCGTCGCCTTCACCTTGTGTCATCGCCACGATCCTGCGCGCTGCTTCCTCGACGCTGATTTGCCAGCTCATCGCCAGCGAGCGGAGCTGCGCATAGGCACGGCCGTCCTCGGCGCCCTTCGACAAGGCCTCCACCGCGCGTACGATGGTCTGGCGCTCCGCGACCCGCTGACGAAGCGAGGCGATCTCGCCGGCCAGAAGCTTGCGCGCCTCGAAACTCTGCCTTGCGATCAAAAGCGCGCTATAGACGCCGGCATTGCCGACCGGTTTCAGCAATTGGGCATCGGCCTTGTGCGACAGTGCCCATTCGACACGCCCCGGCGCCTCGGAGCCGATCAGCGCTATCAGCGGCATCGGGGCCTCGCCCGGCTTCCACGGAAATTGCTCGTCAAAGCCGAGGTCGACGTCGAAGAAGACGAAGTCCGCCGCCAGCGCTTCGGCCGGCAGTTCCGGCCAGAAGCCAATCGCCTCAAGGCCGATGGCCGACAATTGTCTTGTGATCGCCTGCACGGTCGGATGTGGACGATGCAGGACAAAAGCCCTGGCGCCTCCAAGGTTCGGGATACGCGCCATCTTGCTCACGACACCACCCGCAGGCGTGGCCGCCCGAACGTCTCCGTCCGGTCATAGCGGGAAAGGTAGGGATCGGGTGCCACGCCCTTCGCCAGCGTGACCGTTTTGAACGATGTTCCATCGATACGTCCGATCTGCACCGGCAACGTAGCATGCTGGGTTTGCGGGTCGATGGCGATGTCGCCCAGCGGCGTTCGAAATGATGTTCCGGCAAAGACCTTGGGAAGGTCCATCCATTGTGCACCGGGGTTGCGGGTGAGTATCTCTGCGAGCGTACGCACCGAGGCATAAGCCGCCGCCTCGAAGGATGAGGCAGGCATAACGGAAGACACTGAAGCCGCTCCGCGATCCGCGCCCGAGATGTCGTGAAAATAGGGCCCAACCGAAAGATGGCCATCGCCTGCCCCGTTGAGCGCCGGCAATTCGCATTCCGTGAGATTGCAGGACAGGATCGGGCAACGCTCCGGCCTGAAATGCGGGTCGCGCCGGCCAAGCTCGGCATAGGCGGCGATAAAGGCATAGGACGAAGGGCCGATGAGATTATTCAGAATGAAATCAGGTCTCGTCGCCTGTACCTCCGCGATCAGCCGCGCAACGTCGACCTCCCCTAGCGGCAGATAGCGTTCGCCCAGCACCTTGCCGCCGGCGTCCGCAATCAGGTCGCGCGCCACACGGTTGGTCTCCCAACCCCAGATGTAGTTGGAACCGAGCAGGAAGCCGTCGGCGCCGAAACGAGGCACGACATAGGCAAGCAGCGGTACGAGATGCTGATTGGGGCAGGCGTGCGTATAGACGACGTGCTCGTTGGCTTCGAAGCCTTCGTACGGGCAGGCGTACCACAGCGTGCCGCCTGCCCTTTCCAGGATTGGAATGACCTCCTTGCGGCTCCACGAGGTCACGCAGCCAATGATGTGACGCGCGCCACTGTTGGCGAGAATGTCCGCGCAGCCGCTTGCATACCGGTCGATGTTGCCCTGCGGGTCGCGCTCGACCGGGACGAATTCGAAGGGGACAGCGGGATCGGCATTGACGTCGGCGATGGCGTTCATCGCGCCCGCGCGGCAGGATTCGGACACCAGCCGGTAGTTGCCGGACCGCGAATAGAGAATGCCGATCTCGATATGCCGTTTCAAGCAAAGCCTCAAAATGACAATGCCCCGCAGCCACCGCCGCAAGGCGAGGCATACGAGGCATTCTTGCCGCCCGGCGGCCAGAGCCGGTATTTGTCCTCACCGTATTCCGCCCGCGCCCGCAGTCAAGAGCCGCCGCACGAAACTTTGGCTAGCCGAAACGGTTCGACGTGGGGCACGCAACTCACGCCGGTCGTATGGAGTCCGCCAGGAACCAAAATTGCTGATCCCCAGGTATGAGGCCCGGACAACCAGGTTCGCTACCATTCAAAGCAACGACTTTAATATCGGTTTACCTGAATCTGCTAGCAGCAATGACGCCGGTTTTTCGTCGGTCAAGCAAAGGGTTCACCTTGCCGCAGCAATTCAGCACTCCGTTCGGTCACCCGGGCGATCGCAACTGGCCGAGGTTCCACGGCTTCATGGGCGTCGAATTGGAACGCGCGCCCGATGTTCTCGTGCCTCGTGTCGCCTTGGCCCGGAAGCTCGGTGGGCGGAACTTTGGTGGCGGGAGCCGGGCTTGAGCGTCATTCGCGCCTTGCAAGGCGCCGATCTCCCAGCAGTCGCGAACATGTTTCAACGCGTGCTGTTGAAGGAAAGGACCGAAGCGCCGGCCTCTCTCGTGGAATACATGAAACGGTTTTATCTGGATGCGCCCGGTTGCGGAGATAGCCTCCGGTCGCTTGTCCACGTCAACGACGCCGGTCGTGTCTCCGGGTTTGTCGGTGTTCATGTGTTGCCGATGACGTTCAACGGCCGTCAAGTACGCGCCGCCATCTGTAGCTCGCTCATGGTCGAGGACCATGAGCACGACCCGCTGGCCGGCGCCCGCTTGCTGAAAGCTTACCTGGATGGTCCGCAGGACATCTCCTTCAGCGAGACGGCCAACGATATCTCCGTGAAATTGTGGACCCGGCTGCGCGGCGTGGTCCTGCCGCAATACAGCCTCGACTGGGTGCGTGTGATGCGGCCAGCGACCTTCATGCTCAGCCTTTCCGCCAATCGCATGGAGCTTGCCCGAGCGCTCAATCCGTTGGCGCGTGCCGTCGACCGATTCTATTGCAGGAGGATGACGTCCAGCGAACGACGCTGGTCGGGTGTGGCGGCGGACGGGGCAGGTCACGGGGGATTTCGGATGTCCGAAATCGACAGCCACACATTTGCCAAGCTAATCGAGCCGTTTATCGCGCGTTTCGCGCTACGCCCGGAATGGACGGAAGACCAACTCGACCACATCCTGACCGATGCCGCACAAAAGCCGGATCTGGGCGAGCTTGTCTACGTTTGCGTGACGTCGCCAGTCGGCACCGATGTCGGCGCTTTCGCCTATTACGCACGGAAGTATGAAATTGGCCGCGTGCTGCAGATCCTCGCCCTGCCCGGCCAGGCGGGCTCCGTGATAGACTGCCTGATCGATCATGCGGCCGCGCGCGGCGTCAGCGGCCTGCGTGGACGTGTTCAACCTGCACTTCTAGAGGCGATGCTTGGACGACGGATCGCTTTCCTGACCGTTGCTTCAACGGTCGTGCATTCACGTGATCCAGAGCTGTTGGACGCGATGAAGAACTCGCAAGCCTTCCTGAACGGGCTTGCGGGCGAGCAATGGAGCCGACTGATCGGGAGCCGTTTCAGCTAGAGCGGGATGCATGCAAATCGAACCGTGCACACCGCTCTACCTGTTTGTCAGGTGCCGATTTCCTCGACGACATCAACGAGTTGCGGACGCTGGTGCAGATAACGCGTCGCCCTGCGTTTGGCGATAATATCGGCCCAGACGCTTTCCACTTGTGTGGCGGCCAACCCCGCCGCCTGCGCCACTACCTCAGCCGCCACGCCGTTGTTGAGACCGTAAAGGCAAAGATCCATACGGTCATAAGGAAGCGAGAAGTAAAACTCCTCCTGGGTCTGCGCCAGCGAGTAGGTATCGGTGGTCGGAGGCCGGTTAAGGATTTCCTCCGGAACGCCGAGATGGGCCGCAAGCGCATAGACCTGCGTTTTATAGAGATGGGCGATCGGCTTGACGTCCGCGGCGCCGTCACCGTTCTTCACGAAGAAACCCTGATCGTATTCCAGCCGGTTCGGCGTTCCAAGAACGGCGAAGTTCAGGCGATCGGCATGATAGTATTCAATCTGCTTGCGGGTGCGTTGTTTCATATTGGTAGCGGCGACAACGCCGAGATAGACAGGCAGCGGCATTCTCAGTTTCGTCTGCTTGCCTTCCGGATCCTGCACCACCAGGGATGAGATGTTGTAACCCCCGCCCTCGAGCGCGTTCGCGATGACGATCTTCGAGGCCCAGCCTTCGCCGTATTCCGGGACCACTTCGCGGATGAAGGCGTCGCGACGCTTGTAGCAGCCCATTGCGCGCAGGATCGGCCCGATATCCTCCGTCACAGCCTCGACACCGAAAGTTTCGGCGACGAGGCGGCCGAGCCGCAGACTTTCAGGATCGGAATCGCTTTCCGGCATGAACAGGCAAAGCACATTCTTGGGCCCGGCGGCGCGTGCCGCCAACGCGACCGACACGCTCGAATCGATCCCGCCCGAAAGACCGAGCACAAGGCCCCGCTTGCGAAGCCCGCGCAACTGCTGGCGCAAGGCCGTTACGATACGGTCCGTTTCGGTGATCAGGTCGATTGCCAGAGCCTGCGCCAGAAAGGTCCGCGCATCCTCGGTCGGGCGAACATTCATTGCGCGACCTCCATGGTTTCTGCCGCAAGCCGACGGCTGACCTTGCCGGTATCGGTCTTCGGCAGCTCCCGGCGGAACTCGATGACCTTGGGGACCATGAAGTCCTCAAGGTGGCGTGCACAGTGACGGATGATATCCTTTTCGCTAAGCGCCGGGTCGGACCGTACGATAACTGCGCCGATCGCATGCCCGAGCACGGGATCCGGCACACCGACAACCACCGCTTCCGCGATGCCCGGATGAGCGTGAAGCACGGCTTCCACTTCCTTGGGCGCCACCTTCTCTCCCCGCGACTTTATGATGTCATCCTTGCGGCCTACGAAATAAAGAAAGCCCTCCTCGTCGGCCCTGAACAGATCGCCGGTGTAGAGAACCTTCTCCCAAGGGTTGGGACCCGGGCGCAGGGCTCGTGCCGTCGCAGCTTCGTTTCGCCAATAACCCTGCATGACGTGCGGCCCGCGAATAATCAGCTCGCCTGCTACGCCCGGCGGCACCCGTTGCCCGTGGTCGTCGACGACAAAGGCTTCGGTGTTCGGAATGGCTATTCCGACCGAGCCCGGCCGGCGGTCGAGCTCCTCCGGCGGCAGATAGGTGCAGCGCTTGCATTCCGTCAGGCCATACATCGAATAGAGCCTGACACCGGGGAAAAGGAACCGAAGGCGTTCTATGTGAGAGGGCGGCAAGGCAGCCGCCGTGTTGGAAATATAGCGAAGGCTGGGCAGGAAGCCCGGCGCCAGATCACGCATCTGCAGGATCATCGCTGCCATCGTGGGCACGAGCGGAAGCCCGGTCACTCGTTCCTGGCGGATGCGTTCAAAGACCGCCTGGGGAAAAGCGAAGGACTTCTCGAGCACGAGCGTGGCGCCGAGCCTGACGGCCATCAGCAACTGATAGAGGCCGTAGTCGAAGGCGAGCGGCAGAACATTCAAGATGATGTCGTCGGGCGAGTTGCGCAGATAGGTGGTGATGGAGTCGGCCGCCGCGTCGCAATTGCGGTGCGTCATCATCACACCCTTGGGCCGGCCGGTCGAGCCCGAGGTGTAGATCAACATCGCAAGATCGACGTCAATGCCGCGATGGTCAATCTCTCCGGCTTGAAACGTCAAGCAATCCGTCAGGGATGTGGCTCCTGCCGGGCATTGGTTATCGGCAGCAACGGTGGAAGCCACGAAGATACCGGTCTTGCCGGAGTATCCGGACGCCTCGGCGACCACGGGCATCAGTCTTGCTTGCGTGAGGATCGCGGCCGCATCGCAATCGGTGATGATGTAGGCCAGCTTTTCGGCCTTGGTGGATGCGTTGATCGGACTGAAAGTCGCGCCCGCTTTAAGAACCGCGAAAATCGAAACCGCAGCCTCCCAGCAATTGTCCATGAAGATCAGGACCCGGTCGTCGCGCCTGACGCCATTCATGAAAAGGGCGGCGGCCAGACGGCTCGAGAGATCGTCCAGCTCTTCGTAGCACAGCCTTTTGTGCTCGGTGATCAATGCCGTTTTGGCTGGATGGGCAGCGGCTTTCGCCGTCAGAAAATGTTCGATCCGCACGGACGCTCCTCGCCGATGGCGCCTACGCTGCCAGCGCTTCTGCTTTTGCCTTGATGAAGGCTGAGATGCGGTCAATCGAATCCAGATTGGCCGGTACGATATCGGCATCGACCATCGCTATGCCGAAATCATCCTCTATGAATGCCACGAGCTCCAACACGGCCGTCGAATCGATGATGCCGTTCTCGATCAGTGATGCGGAGTCCGCAAGCTCGTAGGACGTGTCGCCGAACAAGAAGTTGTCGACGATAAAGGTTTTGACCTTGTCCTTGATTGCTACCATGATTTTTCATTCCCTCGATTTCTCAGGCCGCTCGTGCTGCACCGACCTTTTCGCCGGTGAAAATCTTCTGCCACAGCTGCGTCGACAAAATGCCGACGAAAGCCGCATTGTCGCGGAATCCGGACGCGGGCTGCAAGCGGCATTTCTCGTGCAGGTTCGCCACCGCCTTGGCGTTGAATAGTCCTCCGGCGGCGATGCTCGCCTCGCTCAGCGAGTCGCGTATGTAGTCCAGTTCTCCGGGTCCAACGAAGGAGCGGGCTTCCGGCGCCCGGTAAGGCTGTTTGGTGCGCTCGCTGATGGTAGTCGGAAGCAGGTGCTTGGCAACTTTGCGCAGTATGTGTTTTTCCACCAGTCCCTTGAGCTTCATCTCCGGCGGAAGTCTTGCCGCAAACTCCACCAAACGATGGTCAAGGAAGGGGAAACGCCCTTCGATACCATGCGCCATTGCCATGCGATCGCCCTGGCTGGAGAGAATGTAGCCCGGCAGGAGAAAGCGGGTTTCGAGATATTGCGCTTGATGCAGTGGATGCCACCGGGAAAACGCCTCAGGCAACCGGCCGGCCAGTTCCTCGGCTGCGTCGTAGCCCTTCAATGTCGCACGCAGATCACCGGAGAAAAACATCTTGGCCGCTGATGTGGTCTTGAAACGCGGCCGATGCGAGAACAGCGGATCGTCCAGGGCTGCGCTGCCGGTGCCGAAGAACGCGGCCAGGTACTCTACGGACTGCTGCTGCAGACCTGGCAGATAGGGATAAAGCTTCCGGAACAGCTGTGGTCTTATGCGCGACGCCGGCTGTCGTCCGCAGAAACGGCGAACCCGCGCTTCCTTGAAGACATCATAGCCGGCAAAGACTTCGTCGGCGCCTTCGCCTGTCAGCACCACTTTCAAACCGGCCTGGCGAACGAGGCCGGACAGTTGATAGAGGGGGGCCGGGGCGGTGCGGATGATCGGCCGCTCGGTAAAGCGGATGACTTCGGGAAACACGCCGGCGATATCACCGGCACGACAGGCTACGGTTCGATGGCGCGTGCCAAGTGCTGACGCCATTTCGGTCTGGAAGGCGCTTTCGTCATGCTCGGCGCTGTCGAACGTTACGGAAAATGTCTGCAGCTTAAGAGGAGTCATACCGGCCGCGAGTGCCGAAACGAGGGATGAATCGAGCCCACCCGAAAGGTAAGAACCGACCGGCACGTCGGCGCGCATGCGAAGCCTCACCGCGTCGGTCAACAGGGCCTGCAGTTCCTCGGCCGCGTCGTCCTCATTGGTGATCTTCGATGGCGTATCTCGATGAGGATAGTCCAGATGCCAGTATGGTTTGATCGTCACTTGCCCCTGTGTCGCGATCATTACGCTTGCCGGCTCCAGCTCGTGGATATCGCGGAAAGCCGTGCGTGGAGCGATCGGCGCCCACAGCGTAAAGATCTGGTCGAGTGCAATCGGATCGATTTCGGCCGAGATGCCGGGTACCTTCAGCAGGGCTTTTATCTCGGATGCAAAGTAGAGCACCCCGTCCTTGCTGGTATAGAACAGCGGCCTAACACCCATGCGGTCTCTTGCAAGCACCATCCGCCGCCGCCGGTTGTCCCAAATCGCGAAGGCGAAATCACCGTTCAGGAGCGGCAGGCAGTCTTCGCCCATCTCCTCATACAGCTGCAGGAGAACTTCGGTGTCGCTCGAGGTGCGGAAGCATCGGCCCTTGGCCAGCAGCCCTTCGCGCAATTCCACGTAATTGAAAATCTCGCCGTTGAACGCTATCGTCAAATTGCCGGTTTCGTCGGACATCGGCTGCTGGCCATCACCAATCCCGATCACCGACAGCCGCGCATGCCCAAGTCCAGCCTCGGGCGCTACGAATCTGCCTTGTTCATCCGGTCCGCGATGGGCGATCGCGGACGTCATGCGCGCAAGCAAAGCTTCCGCATCCCGGACTGAACCGAAATAGCCCCCGAATCCGCACATCCACACAGCTCATATTGAACAGCAAGCCACGAAACATAGCGGTCATAAGCGCCTCAAAGGTTAATCGGATACCTTTCAGCGAGCATGTGGTTAACAGGATGTTAGGACAAAATGATGCTTTTGCGGACCGACTTGTGCCCACCCCAGGTGTCCCGCTTGAAGGCCTCACGGCGAGTGGTGCAAATCACTGCTTCGAGTACGGCCGGTACCAGTCGACAAACTTCTTCAGCCCGTCCTCTATCGAAACGCTAGGCCTGAAGCCGAAATCCCGCTCCAGCGCGGTCATGTCGGCGTAAGTCTTCTCGACGTCGCTCGCCTGCATCGGCTCGTTGTGGCGGATTGCCTTGACCTCGAGCAGCCTTTCCAGAATGTCGATGAAGTCGCCCAGGCGCACCGGCCGGTTGTTGCCGACATTGTAGAGCCTGTTCGGCGGAACGTCGGCTGCCGGCGGCTTATCGAGCACGGCGACGACCGCCTTGACCACATCGTCTATGTAGGTGAAATCGCGCCACATTTCGCCATTGTTGAAAACCCGGATCGGCTTGCCCTCGAGCATCGCCCGGGTGAACATCCAATAGGCCATGTCGGGGCGGCCCCAGGGACCATAGACCGTGAAAAACCGCAGGCCGGTCTGCGGTATGCCGAACAGATGGGCGTAGGTGTGGCTCATCAACTCATCGGTTTTCTTGGTGGCGGCGTAGAGCGAAACGGGCTTGTCGACCTGATCGGCTTCGCTGAACGGCACGCTGCGGTTGCCGCCATACACCGAGCTCGACGAGGCATAGACCAGATGCTCGAATGCCGGCTCGGCGCGACAGAATTCGAGCACTTCGAGGTGGCCCATGACATTGGAGCGGACATAGAGCCGCGGATTGTCGAGTGAGTGACGCACACCGGCCTGCGCGGCGAGATGCACGATCCTGACGATGCCTTGCCCGGCCAGAGCAGCCGCAAGCGCGCCCTGTTCGGCAATATCGAGCTGGTGGAACGAAAAATCCTTGCGGGGCAGAAGGCGGGCAAGCCGCCCCTTTTTGAGCGCCAGGTCGTAATAGTCGTTCATGTTGTCGACGCCGACGACCGCTTCTCCCCGGTCGAGCAGATAGTGGCAAACGTGACTGCCAATGAACCCTGCGGCTCCGGTGACAAGTATAGGCAACAAGCTTCTCCACGTGCACAGCCGGGCCGGTATCTGGAGCGGCAGATCCAGCCCATTTCGTCGTGCTATAGTCGAAAGCCGAGGTGGAGACCACCATTAAGCTGATGCGTCAGCTTGCCTCGCGCATGGCTTCGGCCGCCTGCAGGTCAACCGACACCAGTTGGCTGACGCCTTGCTCGGCCATGGTTACCCCGAACAGCCGGTCCATGCGCGCCATCGTGATCGGGTTGTGTGTGATGATGACGAAGCGCGTTTCGGTGGTTGCGGCCATTTCGTCCATCAGATTGCAGAAGCGTTCGACATTGTGGTCGTCGAGCGGCGCGTCGACTTCGTCGAGCACGCAGATCGGCGCCGGGTTGGTCAGGAACACGGCGAAGATCAGCGACATTGCCGTCAACGCCTGCTCGCCGCCGGACAGCAGCGTCATCGTCTGCGGCTTCTTGCCGGGCGGTCGCGCCAGGATCTCGAGCCCGGCTTCGAGCGGATCGTCGGACTCGATCAGTTGCAGCTCGGCGGTGCCGCCGCCGAACAGATGCGAAAACAGCCGTTGAAAATGGCCGTTGACCACCTCGAAGGCAGCGAGCAGCCGCTCGCGGCCTTCACGGTTCAGGCTGTGGATCGCCTGCCGCAGCTTCCGGATCGCCTCGATGATGTCGTCGCGTTCGGAGACGATGGTCTCCAGCCGGTCCGACAGTTCCTTCTGCTCTTCCTCGGCGCGCAAATTGACGGCGCCCAACCGTTCGCGCTCGACCTTCAGCCGGTCGAGCTGACGCTCGATCTCGGCCATTTCGGGCATCGGGCTGTCGGGTTCGAGGCCGGTGTGGCGGATCACCAGATGCGGCGGCGTGTTCAGCGTTTCCTGGATGCGCGCTTCGACTTCCAGCCGACGCTCGTCGGCGGCGGTCAGCCGCTCTTCGGCGCGAACACGCGTTTCGCGCGCTTCGGCGAGCGATTGGATGGCAGCGGTCGCAGCCTTGTCCAGCTCGGACTGCCGGTTCTCCGCTTCCTGCAAGCGGTCGCCGGCAGCCTTGCGCAGGCTTTCGGCCTCGGCGAGCTGCGACAGCAAGGCGCGCCGCTTGGCGTCGATCTCGTCGGGGGCGTCGGCCAGCCGCTCGCGCTCGGCCTCGGCCTCGGCCTTGCGTTCGCCGAGCGCTGCGATCTGCGTCGACGCGTTTTCGGCGCGCTCCACCCAGTTGCGCCGTTCCGCGCCGATGGCGTCGAGCCGGCGCGCACGTGCCTCGGCTTCCCGCTTCAGGCCCTCGTGAACGGCGCGCGCATCAGCAAGGGCGGCGCGGTCGCGGGCGACGTTGGCGGCCGACTGGTCGAGTTGCGACTGCAGATCGCCGAGATCGGGCGCGTCCTGCAGCAGCATTTCCGCCTCGACGAATGCTGTCGCCGTTTCCTCATGGCTGTCGACAATGCGGGCGCGCGCCTCGTCAAGTGCTGCACGCCGGCTCGACAGTTCGCCGCCGGCCTTTTCGGCCTCGGCCAGCGCATTGCGAGCAGCGTCCAGCCCGTGCTGGGCGTCGCGCCCGGCCTGTCGAGCGGAGCGTTCGGCTTCGCTCGCCTGGGCAAGCGCCTGTTCGGCCCGGGCAAGAGCCTGTTCGGCGTCGCGCAGGATGCGGGTGGCATCAACGGCTTCGGCGTCGAGTTCGGCCAGCCGGTTTTTCTGCGCCAGCCGCTGCGCGGCAGCGGTCGGCGCATCGGCGCTGGCGGTAAAGCCGTCCCAGCGCCACAGCGCGCCTTCGCGGCTGACCAATCGCTGCCCGGGAGCAAGCAGCGTCTGCAGCCTTCTTCCGTCGGCGGCTTCGACAATGCCGATCTGGGCCAGCCGGCGGGCCAGCTGCGCCGGCGCGCGCACCACGCTAGCGAGGCTCTTTATACCTTCGGGCAACGCGGCGTCGCTGGGCTGGATTTCGCTCTGGCCCCAATGCACCGGCGCGCTGCGGTCGAGGGGCACGTCGAGATCTTCGCCAAGTGCGGCACCCAGCGCCGTCTCGTAGCCGCGCTCGACGCTGATCTGCTCCAGCACCGAGGGAAACAAGTCGCCGCTCGCAGCATTGAGGATCTTGGCAAGCGTGCGGGCCTCGGTTTCGATCCGCGCCAGCTCGGCCTTTGCGTCCTGAACCGGTGGGCGGGCAGCACCTTCGCCCGCACGCGCCTCGGCGACCGCCCGTTCGGCTGCAATCGCTGCTGCCTCGGCCCCTTCGAGCAGTGCCAGCGCCTGTTCGACCAGCAGCCGCTTCTCGGCGGGATCGGGCAGGCCGGCGGCCCTGGAGACGATCTCCGACAATTCGCGGTCGACATCGGCAAGCTGGCGGCCAAAGCGGTCGCGGCGCTCAGCGGTGTCGCGCAGCGTCCGTTCGATCTGGTTGCGCGAGGCGGCGGCCTCCGCCCGTTCGGCGGTCAGCGCGGCGAGCCTGGCCTCGCTCGAGGCAAGCGTCGATGCCGCCTGCTCGAAAGCCCCGCGGGTGCTGGCCTCACGCTCGGCGGCGCCGGCGTTTTCGGCGTTGAGCGCGGCTTCTTCGGCAGCGAGACGTTCGAGAATATCCGCATTGTCGCGGACCATGCGCTCCTCGCGGGCAAGGTCGCCATCAAGCTGTTGCAGTCGGCGGTCGAGCTCTGCCTGGCGGGCGCGGATGCGGCCTGCCTCTTCCTCGATCTGCGCCTTGGCGATCGACAGACGCTGGAAGGCTGCGGCGGCTGCTGCTTCCGCATCGCGCAGGTCCGGCAGCCGGTGGGCGTTGATGCCTTGTTCCCTGGCGGCAGCCATCTGGGCGGCAGCACGGTCGCCGACCAGCGCGGTGGCAATCGCCAGCGCCGAACGCGCTTCGCCTTCCTGCGTCTTGGCCAGCGTCCAGCGAAGATGCAGCAGCGTCGCTTCGGCCTTGCGGATGTCGGCCGACAGGTTCTTGAAGCGCGAGGCTTGGCGGGCCTGGCGTTTCAGGCTTTCGATCTGGCTTTCCAGCTCGCCGACGACGTCGTCCAGCCTTTCGAGGTTCTGTTCCGCCGCCTTCAGCCGCAGCTCGGCTTCGTGGCGCCGTGTGTGCAGGCCGGAAATTCCGGCCGCCTCTTCCAGCAGCGCGCGGCGCGCCTGCGGCTTTGCCTGGATCAGCTCGCCGATGCGGCCCTGCCCGACCATCGACGGCGAACGCGCGCCGGTCGACTGGTCGGCGAACAGCAACTGCACATCCTTGGCGCGGGCTTCCTTGCCGTTGATGCGGTAGAGCGAACCCGCCTCGCGTTCGATGCGGCGCGAAACCTGCAACTCGTCTGCATCATTGAAGGCCGAGGGCGCGCTACGGTCGCTGTTGTCGAGAAAAAGCGTGACTTCAGCGGTGTTGCGGGCCGGTCGTGTTCCGGAACCGGAAAAGATGACGTCGTCCATGCCGGACGCACGCATGTTCTTGTAGGAGCTTTCGCCCATAACCCAGCGCAGCGCCTCGACCAGGTTCGATTTGCCGCAGCCATTCGGCCCGACGATGCCGGTCAGACCGCGTTCGATGACGAACTCGCCGGGTTCTACGAAGGATTTGAAGCCGAGCAGGCGAAGGCGCGAGAACTTCATTCGCGCCGGCCCATAGCCAAGTTTCGCAACACTGTTCCGGGGTTTTGCAAGGAGAACCCGCGGCAAAACAAAGAAGTGCGTACGCCGAAGCGACGCCGCTTCGGCACTGCCGAAACGTCAGAGCAGAGGGTCGATGATGGCCGACATTTCCGCAATCGACATCGCCCCTTTGTAGGTCTTTCCGTTGATGAAAAAGGTCGGTGTGGAATCGACCTTGAATTCGTCGGCGCCGCGCTTCTGGACGGATCTCACATCGTCCAGAAGTTTCTGGTCCGTCAAGCAGGCCTCGAAGGACTCCTGTGTAAAACCGGCAAGCTTGGCGATTTGCAGCAGTGCGTCCTTGGTATTGTTCACACCAACCCAGTTGGCCTGCTGCCTGAACAGAACGTCGACCATCGGGAAATAGTTGTCCTTGGAGCAGCGCGCCAGCATGAAACCGGCCTCGGCGCTGGGATCGAACGGAAACTCGCGCAGGATGTAACGGGCTTTGCCGGTGTCGATATATTTCGTCTTCAGCTCCGGAAAAGTGGTCTCGGCGAAATGCGCGCAATGCGGGCAGGTCATCGATGCATATTCGACGATAGTGACCTTTGCATCGTCCTTGCCGAGCTGCATGTCGGGCAGCGCGCCGGGCTTCAACAAGGCTGCCATATCCACCGTGCCCTGAGCTTCAGGCGCTTTGGCGGCGGCCGGAGCGGCCGGCTTCGCAGGTTCCGCCGGAGCCGCAGGTTTCACATCCTGCGCCTCGGCTTTCTCGCCCGAGTCGCTGCAGGCGGCAAGCAGGGCCGCCGCTGGTATTGCGGCCAGCGAAGTCAAAAGGTGTCTGCGGGACAAGGAACGAAGCATACGAATCACCTGGCAATAGTTGGATTTTGCAATGCAAAGGCTACAAAAAGCGAGAGTTGGCGCGAATTAAGGCATTACCGCCCCTATTCCAATCGCCAAATCCGGGCATACCATCACGATAGCGCGAGATCACGGCTTCTTTTGACCAAGAATGGTGGCGCCAAGCCGCTCCAACGAGGCGCGCAGCCCGTCGTCCTCGATCAAACCGACAGTGCCCGACAGCTTCGCCTTCTCCGCCACGGTCAGCGGCCGCAAACTGGATTTCGGCTTTTCCTTGCCCGCCATTACCGGCTTCTGCACGATCCTGATCCGGCCGATCGCATTGAAACCGAGAAACGCATTGACCCGGTTGATGATCTCGCCGGTCTCGTGCTGCAGATGCAGTGCCGCCACACCCTCGCAGGCAATTACCAGCACTGCCGGCTCGAACGGATCGTCCTCGTGCATGCGGCGCGGCCACTGGATCTTTTCCGGGCGTGAGCGGCCGGCAAGCCGCGGTCCGGCAATCTCTTCCCACGACTGGACCAGCCCGATCGACATGCCGGCCCGCTTGCGCAGCACCGGGTCGAGGATCTCGGTTGCGAGATCGCTCACCGGAACGGGATTGCCGAAGGGCCTTTTCCCTGCCATGTGCGTTCTCCAACTTCAGCACCAGTGGATTAGCCGACCCTCGATCAATGGCACTGCACGACCAGACCCGCAAGGCCGTATCCGGAGACAATGGCGAGATCGCGTTCCGGCTGCTTAGCTGGTACGACGCGCATCACCGCGAGCTGCCGTGGCGCGTTCCGCCGCGTGCGCTGGCAGGCGGCGCCCAGCCCGATCCCTATCTCGTCTGGCTTTCCGAAGTGATGCTGCAGCAAACCACGGTCGAGGCGGTAAAATCCTATTTCCGGGCTTTCGTGCAGAAATGGCCAACTGTCGAGGCACTGGCGGCGGCACCGACCGAAGACGTCATGAAGGCCTGGGCCGGGCTCGGCTATTATTCCCGCGCCCGTAACCTCAAAGCCTGCGCCGATCTCGTCGCGCGGCAAGGCGGCCGCTTTCCGGACAGCGAGTCCGGCTTGAGGGAACTGCCCGGCATCGGCGCCTATACGGCGGCGGCGATCGCGGCGATCGCCTTCGACCGACCAGCCGCGGTCGTCGACGGCAATGTCGAACGGGTCGTCTCACGGCTGTATTCGATCGCCACGCCGCTGGGCGACGCCAAGGGCGAGATACGCGGTCAGGTCGAACGCATGGTTCCCCCGACAAGGCCCGGCGACTTCGCGCAGGCGATGATGGACCTGGGCGCGACGATCTGCACGCCGCGCCGGCCCCGCTGCATGCTCTGCCCCGTCAGGCAGGATTGCAGCGCCACAATCTCGGGCGATCCCGAGCGCTTTCCGGTCCGCCTGCCCAAGGCCGAGAAACCCTTGCGCCGCGGCGCCGCCTTCGTCGCCGTCAGGAGCGACGGCGCCATCCTTTTGCGCAAGCGCGCGGATAAAGGCCTGCTGGGCGGCATGACAGAAGTGCCGACGACCGGCTGGACCGCGCGGATCGATGGCGCCACCACGGCGGCGGCGGCCCCGTTCCCCGGCGACTGGCGGCAGGCCGGACGCATCGGCCATATCTTTACCCATTTTGCGCTTGAACTCGACGTGTTCAAGGCGAAGACCGACAGCGTCGGCCCGGCCGGGCATTTCTGGTCGCTGGCCCATGAAATTTCCGGAGAGGCGCTGCCGAGCGTCATGAAAAAGGTAATCGAAGCGGCGATACCGGGCGCGACGAAGAAGCAGCGGCCGCATTGAAAGAGAGAAGAATGTCCGAAATCCGCCACATCGTTTTCGACATCGGCAAAGTGCTGATCCACTATGATCCGAACCTGCCGTTCAGCCGCTTGATCCCCGATCCCGACGAACGGAAATGGTTCTTCGACAATGTCTGCACGCATGACTGGAACATCGAGCAGGACCGCGGCCGCAGCTGGGAAGAGGCCGAAGCGCTGGCAATCGCTCAGTATCCCGACCATGCCGAAAACATCCGCAATTTCCGCCGGCACTGGCACGAGATGGTGCCTCATGCCTATGAGGACAGCGTCGCCATCATGATCGGGCTGATCGAGAGCGGCCACGACGTGACGATGCTGACCAATTTCGCGGCCGATACGCTTGCCGAGGCCCGCGAGCGGTTCGATTTCCTCAATAGGCCGCGCGGCGTGACCGTTTCGGGCGACATCCGCCAGATCAAGCCGGATCGCGCCATCTACGATCACCACGTCGCCGCGTTCGGCCTCGATCCGGCAGCCACGCTGTTCATCGACGACAGCCAGAAGAATGTCGACGGCGCCAAGGCGGCCGGTTGGCAGGCTGTGCTGTTCACCGATGCAAAGACGCTCAGGGCGGACCTTGAGCGCCTTGGGATCAAAGTGTGATTTGAATCGCTTCCAGAGGTTGGGTGAGCCTTGGCATAACCGATCTATCGCAGCTTGGAGCCTCAGGCCCCTGCCCGCTCCATGCCCAGGCGGGCAATGCGGCGAAGCTCGTCGATCGGTGTCAGACCGCCGCTGCGCTCATAATGCCAGAAGGTCCAGCCATTGCATGCGTCCAGCCCCTGCACGTGTGCGCCGATCTTGTGGATCGACCCGGCACTGTCGCCGATCGCCAGCGTGCCATCGGCACGCACTTTTGCCGCCCAGCGCTTCTTGGCGTCGTAGAGCGTGGCGCCGGGCGCCACCAAGCCATTGTCGAGAAGCGTGACGAATGCGACGCGCGGCTCAGCCCGCTTGCCGGTCAGCACCGTCAAATTGGCGCCTTCCAGCGGCCGGACCGCATCGATACGTTCCATGGCGGCATCGATATAGGCCTGCTCACGCTCGATGCCGACGAAGTGGCGGCCAAGCCGCTTGGCCACAGCCCCGGTGGTACCTGAACCGAAGAAGGGGTCGAGCACGATGTCGCCTGGCCTGGTCGATGCCGTCATGACGCGGGCAAGCAACGCTTCCGGCTTCTGCGTCGGATGCAATTTGTCACCATTGTCGTTCTTCAGGCGCTCGCCGCCGGTGCAGATCGGAAATAGCCAGTCGGAACGCATCTGAACGTCGTCATTCGACGCCTTCAGCGCCTCGTAGTTGAATGTGTAACCCTTGCCCTTTTGGTCGCGCGATGCCCAGATCATCGTCTCATGCGCGTTCTGGAAACGGCGGCCACGGAAATTGGGCATTGGATTGGTCTTGCGCCAGACGACGTCGTTGAGGATCCAGAAGCCCAGGTCCTGCATCTTGGCGCCGACCCTGAAAATATTGTGGTAGGAGCCGATGACCCAGATCGTGCCGTTGGGCTTCAACACGCGGCGCGCCGCCAGCAGCCAGGCGCGAGTGAAGGCGTCGTAGGCCTCAAAACTGTCGAACTGGTCCCAATGGTCGTCGACGGCATCGACCTTGGATTGGTCGGGCCGGTGCAGATCGCCATCGAGCTGCAGATTGTAAGGCGGATCGGCAAAGATCACGTCGATCGACTTTTCCGGCAGCCGTTCGAGCGCGGCGACGCAGTCGCCCTTCAGGATCGTATCCAGCCACTCGGATTGCTGGGGAGCATCGGAAAGGTCGTCGAGAAGACGCACGGCAGACATTGTGACACCCAAGGCACGCGTTACTGTTTACTGTCCGTTATGGTTACCGATCAGCGTAAATATTCAGTGAAGCAGCACGCCGAATTTGCGAAGCCCGGCCTGTTGGTGTATGCCGCGCCGCCTGAGCCGTTTTGACCAAAGGCCCTCTCGGCATTCCCCTCATCCCGCTTCCCGGATCACCATGCCCCAGCCAGATCTTGTCATCTTCGATTGCGACGGCGTGCTCGTCGATTCCGAAATCATCGCCGCGCGTATCGATGCCGAGCTTTTGACCTCGGCCGGCTACGAGATATCGGCCGAGGAGATTTCCGAGGTCTATGCCGGGCTGACTTTCAAGGACATCATGATGCGGGTCGAGGAAAAGTCCCGGATCCCGTTCCAGGCCTCCTTGATCGACAAGGAGGAACAGCTTGTCGATCGCAGGCTGCGCAGCGACGTGCGTGCCATCGACGGAGCGCACGAAGCTGTCGCCGCGGTAGCAGTGCCGCGCTGCGTCTGTTCGAATTCGCGTTCTGAGCGGATCGAATTCATGCTGGAGAAGGTGCAGCTTTTGCCGTTCTTTGCCGGCCGGATCTTTTCCTCGCTGGAAACCCCGACCGGGAAAACCAAGCCGGCGCCGGACGTGTTTCGGTTCGCCGCGGAAAAGCTCAAGGCCGATCCGGCGAACACCTTTGTCATCGAGGATTCGGTGCATGGCGTCACCGGCGCCAAGACGGCGGGAATGCGCGTCATCGGCTTTACCGGCGCGGCGCACAGCTATCCCGGCCACGCCGATGCGCTGACCGAGGCCGGCGCGGAAACGGTCATCCGCCGCTGGGCGGAACTGAAAAGCGTGATCGCCGCGCTGTCGGAATGGTCGGCGGACGCGTGAGAGGCCGCCTCAGCCGCCGCGGCGCGAATGCAGCGGCTTAGTTGGTCGCGGCGGCTTTCTTCTTCCTCGGCTTGTCTGTCGCTACTTTCGGAGCGCCCTCGTCATACCCGGCATATGCCTGGTAGTCCTTCGCCGTCGGCTCCGGAACGACGACGTTGGAATCGGTGAAGACGAACTGCGTGGCACTCGAAGGATCGGTAACCTGGACCTGATAGGAGTGAAGCTGCGAATAGAGAACTTCGGTGCCGTGCATCACCGCGATGCGGATCGGCATGGTGATGGTCCCGGGGGTGAACATCGGGCCAGGCACGACCTTGCCGGCGACGGCTATCTTCATCGACAAGGAGCCGTTGGCGCGGCTGCAGTCGCGGGTCACATCGGTGATCGAAGCCTGATAGATGATCTTGGCGGAATCGTCCGGCTGATCGACGCTAGCCGCGTCCGTTGCCGGCTGCGCGGCTTCCTCGGCGGCAACATCGGTTTTTTTCTTCGGCTTCGGACCGCTCTTGGCGTAGGTATTGAAGAAAGCGGTGCCGTCACGCAACGTCACTTTCGGGCAATAGGCCTGCAGCTGGCTGGAAAGCACCTTGGGATCGGGTGGCGGTGGCGGCGTCGTGTCCTTCTTGCCGAAGCCGAGAATACCATTGTCGCTCGATTGGCAGCCTGCGGCGGCAAGCATAAAGCCGGCGAGCCCCAGACCCGCGACAAAACGACCGTTGAATGAATGAAACGCCATGAACTGCACTTCCCTCTCGCAAAGCCGGTGACGTATATCAACCGCGCGGCAAAAATGCGACTGAGCCCGCGCAGAAATCCACCACCTCGCGGCGGGCCAAAATTCCCGGCAGCAATGGAAACGTAACGATGCAATATGTGAGTACCCGCGGGGAAGCGCCCGCGCTTGGATTTTCCGACGCCGTGCTGGCCGGACTGGCGCGCGACGGAGGGCTCTACCTGCCGAGCGCCTGGCCGCATTTTTCCGCAGCCGAGATCCGCGCCATGCGCGGCCTTGCCTATCCCGATCTTGCCATCCGGGTGCTGTCGCCGTTCCTCGGCGGCGAGATCGCGGCGCCGGTGTTCGAACGGCTGGTGCGCGAAGCCTATGCGACCTTCCGCCATGAGGCCGTCTGCCCGCTGGTGCAGACCGGGCCGAACAGCTTCGTGCTCGAGCTCTTCCACGGCCCGACGCTCGCGTTCAAGGACGTGGCGATGCAGCTTCTTGCGCGGCTGATGGACCATGTGCTGGCCGAGTGCGACCAGCGCGCCACCATTGTCGGCGCCACCTCCGGCGACACCGGAGGGGCCGCCATCGATGCCTTTGCCGGGCGCAACCGCACCGACATCTTCGTGCTTTTCCCGCATGGCCGCGTCTCGCCGGTACAGCAGCGGCAGATGACGACCTCGACCGCCGCAAACGTCCATGCGTTGGCGATCGAAGGTAATTTCGATGACTGCCAGGGCCTGGTGAAGGACATGTTCAACGACCACGGTTTTCGCGACCGGGTATCGCTGTCGGGCGTCAATTCGATCAACTGGGCCCGCATCATGGCCCAGATCGTCTATTATTTCTCCTCCGCGCTGTCGCTCGGCGCGCCCGACAGACCGGTTTCCTTCACCGTGCCGACCGGCAATTTCGGCGACATCTTTGCCGGCTATGCCGCCAAGAAGATGGGGCTGCCGATCGAACGGCTGATCATCGCCACCAACGACAACGATATCCTGGCGCGCACGCTGGCGACCGGCGAATACCGCATGAAGGGGGTCTTTTCGACCACTTCGCCCTCGATGGACATCCAGGTGTCTTCGAACTTCGAACGCTTGCTGTTCGAAGCGTCCGGCCGCGATGCCTCGACCGTGCGGCGCTACATGAACGGGCTCAGGCAGTCCGGCGCCTTCACCATCGAGGCTGGCGAAATCGCCAAGATCCGCTCCGAATTCGACGCCGGCCGCGCCACCATGGACGAGGTCGCCGCCACCATCCGCACCACACTAGCGGCGAGCGGCTATCTGCTCGACCCGCATACGGCCGCGGCCGTGCATGTGGCCGCCGGCAAGGCTGCGGGTGAGGTGCCGATGGTGGTGCTGGGCACTGCGCACCCGGCAAAGTTTCCCGCCGCCGTCGAAGCCGCCAGCGGCGTGTCGCCTGCCCTGCCTGCATGGCTAGGCGGGTTGATGAGCGCCGAGGAAAAATACACGGTACTTCCATCCGACCTGAAAATGGTGGAAGATTATCTCGGCCGCCACACGCGGGCGGCGCGTTAGGGAGTAATTGCCATATGGGTGTTGAGGTAAGCCGTCTGTCGAACGGCCTGACAGTCGCCACCGAAACCCTTCCAAGCCTCGAATCTGTTGCCCTTGGCGCCTGGGTCAAGTCGGGCGCACGCAACGAGCGTGACGAAGAGCACGGAATGGCGCACTTGCTCGAGCACATGGCTTTCAAGGGCACCAGGCGGCGAAGCGCCTTCGAGATTGCCTCGGAGATCGAGGACGTCGGCGGCGAGATCAATGCCGCCACCAGCGTCGAGACGACCTCCTATTATGCAAGGGTTCTGAGCGACGACGTGCCGCTGGCGGTCGATATTCTTTCCGACATCCTGCAGGAATCCGAATTCGATCCGCAGGAGTTGGAACGAGAGCAGCATGTGATTTTGCAGGAGATCGGCGCCGCGCACGATACGCCCGACGACGTCGTTTTCGATCACTTTACCGAGACCGCCTTTCGCCACCAGACTATCGGCCGCTCGATTCTCGGCACGCCGGAAACCGTCAAATCCTTCACTTCGAAACAGTTGCACGACTTCATCGAGCGACAGTACGGCGCCGAGAACATGGTGATGGTGGCGGCCGGCGATATCAAGCACGACGATTTCGTGCGGGAGGTCGAAAAGCGTCTCGGCAGCTTCCGCGGCAAGGCCGACGGCACCATCCCGCAATATGCGCAGTATGTCGGCGGCGATTTTCGCGAGGACCGCGACCTGATGGACGCCCAGATCGTGCTGGGTTTCGAGGGCCGCGCCTATCACGTCCGCGATTTCTATGCCTCCCAGGTCCTGTCGATGATCCTCGGCGGCGGCATGTCGTCGCGACTTTTCCAGGAAGTCCGCGAAAAACGCGGCCTGTGCTATTCGGTCTATGCCTTCCATTGGGGTTTTTCCGACACCGGCGTCTTCGGGGTCCATGCCGCGACCGGACAAAGCGATATTGCCGAGCTGGTGCCTGTGATCATCGACGAGCTGCAAAAGGCCGGCGAAAACATCCTGCAGGAGGAGCTCGACCGGGCGCGGGCGCAATACCGCGCCGGGCTGATCATGTCGGCCGAGAGCCCGGCCAGCCGCGCCTCGCAGATCGCCAGGCAGTTGCTTCTGTTCGGCAGGCCGATTGCCAAGGAAGAGCTGATGGAGCGCCTGTCGGCGTTGACTGTCGAGCGGCTGACGGATCTGTCGTCCCGGCTTTTTTCGACCAAGCCGACGCTTACAGCTGTCGGGCCGGTGGGTACGCTCGCGCCCTATGAGGCGATTCTCGATTCGCTTTCGGGCACGCAGACCACTGCCCGTAAGCTTGCCGTCTAAGCCCATTCGAGCATCGTGTTCGCGCTCCCTTTCTTTCGCCGCGACCTGCCGGCACTGAAGGGCGAGCTGGTCACGCTGCGCGTGCCGCTGACCAACGACTATCGCGAGTGGTCGGTGCTGCGCAGTGAAAGCCGCGCCTTCCTCGAGCCGTGGGAGCCGCGATGGACGCCTGACGAGCTCGACCGCACGGCGTGGCGGCACCGTATCGGCCGCTACCGCGAGGACTACGCGCAGGGGACGGCGATCGCCTTCTTCATCTTCGAGAAAAGCAGCGGCAAGCTGGCCGGCGGTATCACCCTCGGCAATATCCGCCACGGGGTCGCCCAAAGCGGCCATATCGGCTACTGGATCGGCGAGCGCTTCAGCGGACGCGGCCTGATGACCGATGCCGTCAAGGTGGTGACGCGTTTCGCCTTCGAAACGCTGCGGTTGCACCGGATCGAAGCTGCCTGTATCCCCGATAATGCCCGGTCGATCCGCGTGCTTGAAAAAGCCGGATTCCGGCGCGAAGGACTGCTACGATCCTATCTCAGGATCAACGGCATCTGGCAGGACCATTACCTATACGCCCGAATCGCGGACGATCCGCCGGGCGTTGGCACAAAGGACTGATTTTTGACGAACTTTCTGCGCAACGGGTCGCTGCTTGCCTTTATGCTGGCGGCAATCGTCACGCTCTGCGCGGCATCGTCGGCGTTTGCGGTCGAACCGATCAAGATTGCCCGCGACGACGTGGCGCTCGACCTTTCGGGTGCCGTCGCAATCTACCGCAACCAAGGCGAGAATTTCCAGGTCTCGACGGCACCCGGCCCGGACGGCATCGTGCGGCGCATCGAGGTCGAGGCCAATGACGCGCGCTCGACCGGCGACTGGGCGGTGTTCGCGCTCGCTAACACCACCGACCAGCAGCTCGACAGGCTGATTGTCGCACCGCATTTCCGGCTGGTGAATTCCGGCCTGTTCTGGCCGGATCTCGGCTCGACCCGTATCGCTGCGATCACGCCCAGCGAAGGCTTTGCGCTCGACCGCCAGACCAGCCCCGACGCCGACGTGTTCCGGGTGACATTGAACCCCGGAACGGTGATCACCTTCATCGCCGAGCTCGCCTCGCCCAAGCTGCCGCAGGTCTATCTGTGGGATCCTGAATCCTACAAGGACTCGGTCAATTCCTACACGCTGTTTCGTGGCATCGTCATCGGCATCGCCGGCCTGCTGGCGCTGTTCCTGACCATTCTTTTCGTCGTCAAGGGGACCTCGATGTTCCCGGCGACGGCGGCCCTTGCCTGGGCGGTGCTTGCGTATATCTGCGTCGATTTCGGCTTTCTTAACAAGATCATAGAAATATCCCCGGGCAACGAGCAGATGTGGCGCGCCGGAACGGAGGTGGCGCTTGCGGCGACCTTCGTGGTGTTCCTGTTTGCCTATCTCAACCTCAACCGGTGGCACGGCCATTTCAGCTACGGCGCGCTGGTCTGGATTCTCGGGCTGGTGCTGATCGCCGGCGTCGCCATCATCGATCCGGCGGTTGCCGCCGGCATTGCCAGGCTGTCCTTCGCCGCCACCGCACTGACCGGGCTCGGCCTGATCATCTTCCTCGGTATCCGCGGTTACGACCGCGCCATCATGCTCGTGCCCAGTTGGGTGATGGTTCTGCTGTGGCTATGCGGATCGTGGATGGCGATCACCGGCATGCTGGACAACGATATCGCCCAGCCGGCGCTGGGCGGCGGGCTGATCCTCATCATCCTGCTGATCGGCTTCACGGTGATGCAGCACGCTTTTGCTGGCGGCGCCCTGCATCAGGGCCTGTTCTCCGATCTCGAGCGGCAGGCGCTGGCGGTTGCCGGATCGGGCGATACTGTGTGGGACTGGGACGTGCTGCGCGACCGCGTCGTCACTCGTCCCGACGTCAGCATTCAGCTCGGCCTTGCTCCCAACAGTCTCGGCGGTCCCGCCCGCAACTGGCTGCCGGTGCTGCATGCCGACGACCGCGACACGTTTCGCACGACGCTCGACGTGGTGCTCGAGCACCGGCGTGGCCGGGTGTCGCAAAACTTCCGCCTGCGCGGCGCCGACGGGCACTATCACTGGTTTGCGCTGCGCGCCCGGCCGGTGATCGGCTCGGACGGCGAGGTCATCCGCTGCGTCGGCACCATGGTCGATGTGACGGAGCAGAAGAAGTCCGAGGAACGGCTGCTGCACGACGCCGTGCACGACAATCTGACCGGCTTGCCCAACCGCGAGCTGTTCATGAACCGGCTGGAGGCGATCATTTCGATCGCCCGCACCGAAGAGAAGGTGCGCCCGACCGTCTTCGTCATCGACATCGATCGCTTCAAGCAGGTCAATGACGGGCTCGGCATCTCGGCCGGCGATACCATCCTTTTGACCATAGCGCGGCGGCTGCACCGGCTGCTCAAGCCGAAGGATTCGCTGTCGCGCTTTGCCGGCGACCAGTTCGCGCTGATGCTTTTGTCGGAGCAGGATCCGGCGCGCATCGCGGCCATCGCCGATGCCATCAAGCACGCCATCAACAACCCGATCACCTTCGCCAAGCGCGAGATCGTGCTGACCGCCTCGATCGGGCTGATCACCTGGACGTCCACGCAGACCTCGGCCGAGGACATGGTCAAGGATGCCGAGCTTGCCATGCATCAGGCCAAGCGCTTCGGCGGCGACAGGATCGAGCCGTTCCGGCCCGCCTTTCGCACCGTGGGCACCGACCGGCTGCAGTTCGAGTCCGACCTGCGCCGCGCCGTCGAGCGACGCGAATTCACGCTCGCCTATCAGCCGATCGTGCGGCTGGAGGACGGCAGCGTTGCCGGCTTCGAAGCGTTGCTGCGCTGGGACCATCCGCGGCGCGGCATGATCCCGCCGGCGGATTTCATTCCGGTTGCCGAAAACTGCGGCCTGATCGTGCAGCTTGGGCTGTTCGCCATGCAGCAGGCTGCCGAAGACCTGGCGGGATGGCAAAAGCAGATCGGCGATGCGCCACTGTCGGTCTCGGTCAATCTGTCCAGCCGTCAGCTCATCCGTCGCGACCTGGTCAGCGACGTCCGCTCGGTCATCGCGCGAGCCAACCTGAAACCGCGCTGCTTCCGGCTCGAACTCACCGAATCGCTGGTGATGGACAATCCCGAGCAGACCGCTCATGTGCTGACCAAGCTGAAGCAGCTTGGCATTGGCCTGTCGCTGGACGATTTCGGCACCGGCTACTCATCGCTGGCCTATCTGACGCGCTTTCCATTCGACACCATCAAGATCGACAAGAGCTTCGTCGACGACGCGACGCCGAAACGCGCGGTGCTGCTCAAATCGATGGTCAACATGGCGCATGAGCTCGGCCTGTCGGTCGTTGCCGAAGGCATTTCGGACGAGAACGATGCGCTGGAGCTGCGGCAGATGGGCTGCGAATACGTGCAGAGCTTCATGTTCGGCGCGCCGATGCCCGGCGACCAGGTGCTGAAGACGCTGAAGGAACAGTACCCGCTCACTCAAGCGTGACAAGTTTCGGGGACGTGATGAGGCTCAGGCGTGACCGGCAGCCAGGCTGAGATGCGCGAGATCGATGCCGATCGAGGCAAGGATCCGGTCGTATTTGCGGTCGATGTCGGCGTCGAACAGAAGCTCGGCACTTGCCGGGCAAGTCAGCCAGCCATTCTCGGCGATTTCGTTTTCAAGCTGGCCCGCGCCCCAGCCGGCATAGCCGAGCGCCATCAGAGCCCGCCGGGGTCCGCGGCCGGAGGAGATGGCGCGCAAAATGTCGACGGTCGCGGTCAGGCAGACGTCATCGGACACGGCGAGCGAGGATTCCACCCGGTAGTCGCCCGAATGCAGGACGAAGCCGCGGCTGCGATCCACCGGTCCGCCATTGCGCACGACAAAGTCGCGCGCCGGCGCCGGCAGACGGATCGCCTCCATCTCATTCATGATGCCAAGTTGCACGAGCAGGTCCGGAAACAGCATCTGCTGCGTCTGGTTGATGATCAGCCCCATCGCACCTTCGTCGCTGTGCGCGCAAATGTAGATGACAGAGCGCGTGAAGCGGTCGTCCTTCATGCCGGGCATGGCGATCAGGAACTGGTCGTCGAGAAAGCCGGGGCCTGTGGCCGTCCTTTTATGGCGCAACAAATCCATGGCCACAGCGTAACGCGTTTCCGAAGCCTCGAAAAGATGGGCGGCGCTCGATTTGATCAGGCTCGTAAATCGAAGGTCACGCAAATATGATGCCGGCCGCGTCATGAAATCATTGTGCGGCCATCAACGGACGATCAAATCACCGTCATGCAAAGCTTGAAAATCCTGCTGCTTGTTGTGGCCATTGGATCGGCGACCGGTCTCCCAGCCTCAGCCTCCTCGTCGGCCTGGTACAACAGCGAAGGCGGCAGGGTGAGGCTGGTGACGAGCGGCAAAGCCGACGAGGCCGGACGTCTCCAGGGCGTCCTCGACATTGCGCTGAAGCCTGGCTGGAAAACCTATTGGCGCGATCCGGGCGATGCGGGCGTGCCGCCACAGATCGACGTCTCGGCCAGCACCAACATTGCCGACGCGACGCTTTTGTTTCCGCCGCCGCAGCGCCATGACGACGGCTATGGCAAATGGGCCGGCTACGACCACCCGGTTTCGTTGCCGGTGGCGTTCACGCTTGCCACGCCCGGCCAGCCGGCCGTCATCGATGCGGACATTTTCCTCGGCATCTGCGAAACCATCTGCATCCCGGTGCAAACAAGGCTGACCGTCGATCCCGGCGCCGATCCGGACAACGCCGAGGACGCGGCACTGGTCAAGGCAGGCCTTGCCACCCTGCCCGCCACGGCAACGCCCGATTTCGGCATAAACGTACTGCCGGGCGACCACGAAACGCTGATTGTCGAAGCGAGCTTTCCGGGCAGCCCCGAGGGCGCCGACTTCTTCGTTGCCGGCGAACGCGATTACATGTTCGGTGCCCCGGCACGCAGTGTAAAGGATGGCAAGCTGATCTTTACTGTGCCGATCCTCGACAGGCCGTCGACAACGCCAACCGATGGCGGCCTGCACTACACGCTGACAAGTGCCGCAGGCGCGGTCGAAGGCCTGTTGCCATTCCCGTGATGCCAACGTCTGGACGGTTGCCGGGCGCGCCTTAATTCGCTATCGCAAGGACACTCCCTTCCATTTCCAAACGAGGACCATCATGACGATCTCCGTTGGCGACAAACTGCCCGATGCGACCTTCAAGACAATGACCGCCGACGGTGCAAAGCCGATCACGACGGGCGAGATATTCTCAGGAAAGACGGTGGTGCTGTTTGGCGTTCCAGGCGCTTTCACGCCGACCTGCAGCAACAATCATCTGCCCGGCTACCTGGACAATTACGACGCCATCCTGGCGCGCGGCGTCGACACTATCGCCGTTGTCTCGGTCAACGATGTTCACGTCATGGAGGCTTGGGCCCGCTTCAGCGGCGGTGAAGGCAAAATCCTTTATCTTGCCGATGGCAATGGCGATTTCGCCAAATCGGTCGGCCTCGACGCCGACCTCTCCAGCGGCGGCATGGGGCTGCGCTCGAAGCGTTTTTCGATGATCGTCGAGGACGGCAAGGTCACCGCACTCAATGTCGAGACAAAGCCCGGCGTCGACGAATCCGGTGCGGCTCACATTCTCGGACAGCTTTCCGTCCTGGCGACAGCTTAGGCCTGGGACGGCGGCGGGCGCCTTCGAGCGCTCAACGTCCAAAGGACGCTGACTTTTGCATCGGCGCATGATCCTTCCGAAAGCCGACCCGGTTTTCGGGGCCATGTGTCGGCCCTTCGGGACTGCTTGCTTTTGGGGACCTCGATTATGTCTGACATCTTGTGGCGCAGCGTCGCGATCGGCATCGGCGCAACCGCGCTTATGGATGTCTGGGCGATTTTCCTGGACAAGGCCTTTGCCCAACCGCGCCCGAACTGGGGGCTGGTCGGCCGCTGGGTCTGGCATCTCAGGGAAGGCAAGGTCTTCCATGATGACATTGGCGGGGCCTCGCCCTACCCACATGAATCAGTACTTGGCTGGGCCTTTCATTATGCTGTCGGTATCGTCTACGGCATCATACTGGTCGTGCTGGCCGGGACGGCCTGGCTCACCGCGCCGACCTTCCTGCCGGCTTTTATCCTTGGCATCGTCACCGTCGGCGCCGGGTGGTTTCTGCTGGCGCCCGGCATGGGCGCCGGCTGGGCCGCTTCGAAGCGGCCCAATCCGATGCAGGTCCGCGCCCTCAATCTTGTGTCGCATACGGTGTTTGCCATCGGACTGTTCGGCACCGCCCTCCTGATCCGCTGACACGCCAGTTCAACCGGATCAATAACTCTGGGTCGAGCGCCGAACCTTCTTGGCCGCCGATTGCCTGGACTGGGTGCCTTCCTTCGGCGGCACGGACGCGAGCACGGGTTTCGCCGACTTCGTCTTGAATGGCGCCATGCCGAGCCGCGCCAACTCGTCGGCGCGCTCGTTCTCAGGATGGCCGGCATGGCCCTTGACCCAATGCCAGGTGACCTGGTGGCGGTTGCGCGCAGCGTCGAGCTGCTGCCACAGCTCGGCATTCTTCACCGGCTGCCGGGCAGCGGTCTTCCAGCCGTTGCGCTTCCAGCCATCGATCCAGCCGAAAATGCCGTCCTTGACGTAGTTGCTGTCGGTATAAAGGTCGACGACGCAAGGCTCCTTGAGCGCGTTGAGCGCCGAGATGGCCGCCAACAACTCCATGCGGTTGTTGGTGGTCAGAGCCTCGCCACCATGGAGCTCCTTGATGGCGCCGTTGAAGCGCAGGATTGCGCCCCAGCCGCCAGGCCCGGGATTGCCCGAACAGGCACCATCGGTGAAGATTTCAACGCGCTTGGTCATGTCAGTCCATATTCGGAAGGAGAGTTGATCGCCCGGTGGAAGCGCATCCGGCGGATGTACTCGGTCGGGTCGCGTTTCATCACCAGCCCGCCGTCCGGAACCGTCAACCAGTCGTAGAGCCGGGTCAGCATGAAGCGCAGCGCCGAGCCGCGCGCCAGCATCGGCAGCGCAGCTTTCTCGTCACTGCTCAACGGCCGCACGCTTTGGTAGCCGGCAAGCAGCGCCGTGCCCTTGGTCAGATTGAAGGAAAAATCCTTCTCGAAGCACCAGGCGTTCAGGCACGTGGCAACGTCATAGGCGTAGAGGTCGTTGCAGGCGAAATAGAAGTCGATCAGCCCGGACAGTTTCTCGCCGAGGAAGAACACATTGTCCGGGAAAAGATCGGCATGGATGATGCCTTGCGGCAGACTGCTCGGCCAGTTCCGCTCGAAATCGGCGAAATCGGCATCGACCTCGGCCGCCAGTCCCGGCTCGACCTCGTCGGCGCGGGCGCGGGCGGCATTCCACAGCTTGCGCCAGCCATCGATGGCAAGGGCGTTGGGGCGGGTCATCGGAAAATCCGCGCCGGCGAGATGCAGTGCCGCCAGTGCCTTGCCGACCTCGCCGCAATGCGCAGCCGTCGGCCGCCGCAGCGACAGGCCTTCGAGAAAGGTGATGATGACCGCCGGCCGACCAGCAAGTGTTCCGATCACACTGCCATCATGTGCGGTGACCGGGAGCGGACAAGAAATGCCCTTTCTGGCGAGATGGGCCATGAGGCCGAGAAAGAACGGCAGGTCAGCCTTGTCGACGCGCTTCTCGTAAAGCGTCAGGATGTAGGAGCCGCTGCTGGTGTGCAGCAGAAAATTCGAGTTTTCGGTGCCTTCGGCGATGCCCTTGTAGGACAGGAGGTCGCCGACCGGATAGTTCCTGAGGAATGCGCCGAGCTCGCCCTCGTTGACGTCGGTGTAGACCGCCATCGTTGTTACGCGGCCCCTTTGACGAAGGCCATGTCGGCGGCCGTCAGTTCGACATCGCGCAACACCCGCATCACCGGAAAGTCCTCCGTCTCCGTCGCCGTTACGGCCAGCTCGATGGTCACGTCGAAGCGCTGCCTGAACGCATCGACGATCTCGTCGACGATGATCTCCGGCGCCGAGGCGCCCGCCGACAGGCCGAGCGTCGAAATGCCGGCAATCTCATTCCACGGAATTTCGGAGGCGCGCTGCACGAGAAGCGACATCGAGGCGCCGGCGCGCTCGGCCACTTCGACCAGGCGCCGCGAGTTGGAGGAGTTAGGTGCGCCGACAACCAGGAAGAGATCGGCGCCGGCCGCTGTTTCCTTGACCGCTTCCTGGCGATTGGTGGTGGCATAACAGATCGATTCCGCCGCCGGCGCATGCAGCTCGGGAAAACGCTGCTGCAGGGCGCGAATGATACCAGCGGTGTCCTCGACCGACAGCGTCGTCTGGGTCACGAAGCCGAGCGCCTGCGGGTCTGCAGGCACGAAGCTTGCGGCGTCGGCTTCGGTCTCGATCAGAGTGACCGCGCCATCCGGCAACTGGCCCATTGTGCCGATCACCTCGGGATGCCCGGCATGGCCGATCAAAAGCACGTGGCGGCCAAGCCGCTGGTGGCGCATTGCCTGCTTGTGGACTTTCGAGACCAGCGGGCAAGTCGCGTCGAGATAGAAGAGGTTGCGCGACTGGGCGTCGGCCGGCACCGATTTCGGCACGCCATGCGCCGAAAAGACGACCGGGCTCTGGCGATGCTCGGGCGGGATCTCGGAGAGCTCCTCGATGAACACCGCGCCGAGGCTTTGCAGCCCTTCGACGACGTAGCGGTTGTGCACGATCTCGTGGCGGACATAGACCGGCGCGCCGTATTTCTTCAGCGCCAGCACGACGATCTGGATGGCACGGTCAACGCCGGCACAGAAACCGCGCGGCTGGCAAAGCCGGATGGTCAGCGGTGGCTTTGTGTGAAGCATGATTGCATCTTACGCTGATTGTAGGCCGGTTGATCGGACTGTGACTTCTGAGCTCTAGGCGCGAAATGAGGTGCGCGGCCCTGCCCTGTCAAGGGTAGTGGCGGCGATCATTGGTCTTTCGCCGGGCGGCGGAGCCAGGAGATAAGGACACCGGCAAGGGCGGCGGCAAGGCCGTACCAGGTTATCGCATATTGCAGATGGCTGTTCGGCAGGTCGATGACGGTGACGCCGCCGACCGGCAGCCCGCCGGGGTTGGGCGTGGCGTTCGCATCGATGAAGATCGGCACCAGCGCCGCACCTGCCGGCAGGCCGGCGCTCGAGGCCATCGCATCACGATCCTTCCAGTAGAAGATGTTCTTCTGCGGATCATTATCGGGAAGCATCATCGAGGGCCTGGCCGGCAGCGGGTTGCGGGCGAGCCCCGTCACCGTCACTTCGCCCGTTACCTGCCCCTGCGGCCGCTTGGCTGAGTCCTTGAAATCGTAAGGCACGAAGCCGCGGTTGATCAGTACGAAGCGGCCATCGTCGAGTTGCAGCGGCGTGAAGACATCGAAACCGGACTGGCCTTCCCAGGTGGCGAGGAAATGCCGCTCGCCTTGATGCAGGAAAGTGCCGGTCACCGTTACCGGCGTGTAGTCCACGTCGCCGGTGGCAGCAAACCGCTTTTCGACCTCGGCCAATGGCACGGGCGCCGAATGCGTGCGCTGGTCTATCGTCTCGAGAAGGCCCTCTTTCCAGTGCAGGCGCTGAACCTGCCAGGTGCCGAGCGCCAGCAGGATCAAAAACACGATGATACCCAGGCCGAGCGCCAATGCGCGCTTGGGCCGCGACCGGCCGGCCACCAAACCTGATGCCTCGCTCATTCGCCGCGGTCCAGTCGGCCCTCGGCCGCCTTGTTGCGGTATTGCAGCGTCAGCAGCACGCCCTTGATCAGCCGGAGCGCCGCCAGGCAAAGCACCAGCGTCAGCGGAATCCATAGCAACAGATGATGCCAGAGCGGCGGATTGAGCGTCACCTCCGTCCACAACGCCAGGCCGACGACGATGAAGCCGATGATCAGGATAACGAACACCGCCGGCCCGTCGCCGGCATCGGCGAAGGAATAATCGAGGCCGCAATTGGTGCAGCGATTGCCGACCGTGAGGAATCCAGAAAACAGCTTGCCCTCGCCGCAGCGCGGGCAGCGGCCACGCAGGCCGGCCGAGACCGGATCGATTGGTGGCCAGATCGCCTTGTCGTCGCTCATCGGATCATCCTAGGAGCATTTGCCGCAAAAGATAAGGCGGCCACGTCGCCGCAGCCGCCTTGTCGATTTCCTCAGGTCGATCTCAATGCGGTTCGATCATCGCGCCGTTCGATGCCCAGACGTAGATCGAGGCAAACAGGAACAGCCACACCACGTCGACGAAGTGCCAGTACCAGGCGGCGGCCTCGAAGCCGAAATGCTGCTTGGGCGTGAAGTCGCCCTTCATGGCGCGGATCAGGCAGACCAACAGGAAGATCGTGCCGATGATGACGTGGAAGCCATGGAAGCCGGTCGCCATGAAGAAGGTGGCGCCGTAGATCGAATCCCTGAAGCCGAACGGCGCGTGCATGTACTCGTAGGCTTGCACCATGGTGAACAGCATGCCGAGGCCGACGGTCAGCACCAGGCCGTTGATTAATCCCTTGCGGTCGCCGTGGATGAGCGAGTGATGCGCCCATGTCACCGTGGTGCCCGACAGAAGCAGGATGACGGTGTTGTAGAGCGGCAGGTGGAAGGGGTCGAGAACTTCGATGCCCTTGGGCGGCCAGACGCCGCCGGTGAAGGCGGTGCGGGCGTATTGGTGGACCTCGCCCGGAAACAGGCTGGCGTCGAAGAAGGCCCAGAACCAGGCGACAAAGAACATCACCTCGGAGGCAATGAACATGATCATGCCGTAGCGCAGATGCAGCGACACGACGCGGGTGTGGCGACCCTCATGCGCCTCCTTGATGGTGTCAGACCACCAAGCGAACATCGTGTAGATGACGATCAAAAGGCCAATGAAGAACAGCCACGGATTGGCAATGTTGAAACCGAAGATCGGGAAATCGCCGCCCTTGAGATACTGCATGTAACAGACGCCGCCGATCGCGGTCACCAGTGCCCCGACGGAGCCCAGGAAAGGCCACGGGCTCGGGTCGACGAGATGATAGTCATGCTGTGGTTTTGCGTGTGCGTCTGCCATATCAACCCCCGAGGCTTGCTTCGGTATCTGAAATCTTGTTGCGGCGGCCGTCGGCCGGCACCGATGATGCGACCGGCTTGGTCTTGTCGACCGGGAACATCGTGTAGGACAGGGTAATCGTCCTCAAATCCTTCAATTCCGGCGCGTTGACGATGTCGGGATCGACATAGAACACGACCGGCATGTCCAGCGTCTCGCCTGGCTTCAGCGTCGTGTCGGTGAAGCAGAAACACTCGACCTTGTTGAAGTAAGGCCCAGCCAGTTCCGGCTGCACGTTGAAGGTGGCGCGTCCGGTGATGGGCCGGCTGAATTTGTTCGTCGCGCTGAAATGCGCCTCGGCGGTCTCGCCGATCTTGATGGTGATCGAGCGGTCGACCGGCTGGAATTGCCAGGGAACGCCGGCGGTGTTGGCATCAAAGCGGATGGTGATGTCGCGGTCGAGCACCCGATCGGCATATTGCTGGGTCGCCCGTTTGACGGTGCCGCCGTAGCCTGTCGCCTGGCAGAACATCGCATAGAGCGGCACTGCGGCGTAGGCCATGCCGATCATGCCGCCGAAGAACGCGATGCAAACGCCGGCGACGACGCGGTTCGTATTCTTCTTCGTAGGATCGGTGACTGTTTGCCTGGTCATCATCAGCTCACATCGAGCCAGGGAAACTGTGGCCAAATTTCACGATGGTCGCGACGTAGAATATGACGACCAGCGCCGCCAGCGCGAAACCGATTGCGGCCGAGCGATTGCGGCGCGCCTTCTGCTGACGTTCGGTCAGCGTGACCAGTTCAAGCTGCTTTTCGGCCATGCTCATGCTCCGCCGACGGTCAGCGCGCGCGCGACGACGCAATCGCCAAGATAGGTGGCGAAGATGGCGAAGAGATAAAGCAGCGAATAGCCGAACAAGGCCTTGGCCGGCTTCATCGCCCTGTCGTCATCGGCCATTTGCAGCACCTTCCACGCATACCAGACGAAGCCGGCGCCGAGCAGCAACGCAACGATGCCATAGGCCGGCGTAGTGAAGCCAAGAACCCATGGCAGCACGCCAACCGGCGCGAGGACCAGCGCATAGGCAAAGATCTGGCGCCTGGTCGCGGGATGGCCGGCGACATTCGGCATCATCGGAATGCCTGCGTTGGCGTAGTCCTCCGACTTGAACAGCGCGAGCGCCCAGAAATGCGGTGGCGTCCACAGGAAGATGATCAGGAACAGCACCAAGCTTTCGAGGCTGACCGATCCGGTTACCGCCGCCCAGCCGATGACCGGCGGAATGGCGCCGGCAGCACCGCCGATGACGATGTTCTGCGGCGTCCAGCGCTTCAGCCACATCGTATAGATGACAGCATAGAAAAAGATGGTGAAGGCCAGAAGCGATGCGGCCAACCAGTTGACCAGCACGCCGAGCGTCATCACCGACAGAACCGACAGCACCAGCCCGAAGCTCAATGCCTCGCCTGGCCGGATGCGGCCGGCCGGCACGGGACGGCCGGCGGTGCGCGTCATCACCGCATCGATGTCTGCGTCGTACCACATGTTGAGCGCACCGGACGCGCCAGCACCAATGGCAATAGCCAGGATCGCGATCACCGCCAGCAGCGGATTGATGGTCACCGGAGCGGCGACCATGCCGACAAACGCGGTGAACACCACCAGCGACATGACGCGCGGCTTCAGCAGAGCGAAGAAATCGCCCGCCGTCGCTTCCGACATGCGGAAGCCTGGCTCGTCAATCAGTCTGTCTTCGGCAAGGGCCATGCGTACTTAAAGTCCATCATTCCGTTGGCCAAAACCGCCGGTCGGCCGGCGGTTCCGTATTAAAGGAGGCAACCGCCTACTTGATCTTCGGCAACTGTTCCCACTGGTGGAACGGCGGCGGCGAAGGCAGCTGCCATTCCAGCGTGGTCGCTCCCTCGCCCCAAGGATTGGCGCCGGCGACACGCTTCTTCTGGAACGCCTCGAAGACGCCGAACAGGAAGATGACGACGCCGACAGCCGAGATGTACGAGCCGTAGGACGACACCATATTCCAGCCGGCGAAGGCATCCGGATAGTCGATATAGCGACGCGGCATACCGGAAAGGCCGAGGAAGTGCTGCGGGAAAAAGACCAGGTTGACGCCGACGAAAGTGACCCAGAAGTGGGTGTTGGCGATCACCGGCGAATACATGTAGCCGGTCATTTTCGGGAACCAGTAGTACCAGCCGGCGAAGATGGCGAAGACCGCGCCCAGCGACAGCACGTAGTGGAAGTGCGCGACCACGAAATAGGTGTCGTGCAGCGGGCGGTCGAGGCCGGCATTGGCCAGCTGCACGCCGGTGACGCCGCCAACAGTGAACAGGAAGATGAAGCCGATCGCCCACAGCATCGGCGTCTTGAGCGAAATCGACCCGCCCCACATGGTGGCGATCCACGAGAATATCTTCACACCCGTCGGCACCGCGATGACCATGGTAGCAAAGACGAAATAGCGCTGTGTGTCGAGCGACAGGCCCGTCGTGTACATGTGGTGGGCCCAGACGATGAAGCCCACCGCGCCGATGGCAACCATCGCATAGGCCATGCCTAGATAGCCGAACACCGGCTTCCTCGAAAAGGTCGAGATGATGTGGCTGATGATGCCGAAACCCGGGAGGATCAGAATGTAGACCTCCGGATGGCCGAAGAACCAGAACAGGTGCTGGAACAGGATCGGATCGCCGCCGCCGTCCGGGGCGAAGAAGGTGGTGCCGAAATTGCGGTCGGTCAACAGCATGGTGATGCCGCCGGCCAACACTGGAAGCGACAGAAGCAGCAGGAAGGCGGTGATCAACACCGACCAGGCGAACAGCGGCATCTTGTGCATGGTCATGCCGGGCGCGCGCATGTTGAAGATGGTGGTGATGAAGTTGATGGCGCCAAGAATCGAGGAGGCGCCGGCGATGTGGATTGAAAGGATCGCCAGGTCCATGGCCGGTCCGGGCTGGCCCGATGTCGATAGCGGCGGATAAAGCGTCCAGCCGCCGCCGACGCCGTAGGCGCCGGGCGCACTCGGGACGAAGGCCGAGATAATCAGCAGGATGAAAGCCGGCGGCAGCAGCCAGAACGAGACGTTGTTCATGCGCGGGAAGGCCATGTCCGGCGCGCCGATCATGATCGGCACCATCCAGTTGGCAAAACCGCCTATCAGCGCCGGCATCACCATGAAGAAGATCATGATCAGCGCATGCGCCGTGGTGAAAGCATTGTACATGCTCTTGCCGCCGTCGATGGCGGCGTCACCATTCATGCCGTAGACCATCTGAGCCAGGCCAGTGAATATCTGGATGCCCGGCTCCTGCAATTCCATGCGCATGACGACCGACAAGGCGCCACCGATGCAGCCCGCCATGATCGCGAAGATCAGATAAAGCGTGCCAATGTCCTTGTGGTTGGTCGAATACACCCACCGGACCCAGCCATGATACGGCTTGTGGTCGTGGTCGTCGTGAACTGCAGCGTCTGCCATGATCGGCTCCGTTCCCTGAATCTTTTCTGGTCGCGGCATCAGTTGCCGGCGGCCGCTACCTTGTTCGTGCCATCGACCTCGGCCATCAGCGCCTTGTTGGCGCCGGGAAGGTCGGTCTTGGCTGCCGCCAGCCAGGTCTTATATTGCGCATCGGAGACGACGCGAATAGCGATCGGCATGAAGGCGTGGTCCTTGCCGCAGAGTTCCGAGCACTGGCCATAATAGAGGCCTTCCTTGTCGGCCTTGAACCATACCTCGTTGATGCGGCCCGGCACTGCATCGGTCTTGATGCCGAAGGACGGCATGGCAAACGCGTGAATGACGTCGGTCGCCGTCACCAGCACCCGGGTCATGGTGTTGACCGGCACCACCATCTCATTGTCGACGGCGAGCAGGCGCGGATACGCGGCGCGATCTTCCTTGCCGGCAGCAGCCCTGTCGGCATCCTGAAGGATCGCGGAATTGAAGGAAAGCGTATTGTCGACCTGGTATTCGTAGTCCCAGTTCCACTGATTGCCGGTCGCCTTGACGGTCAGCTTGGCTTCTTCCGGCGGCGTGTACTGCGCGGTCAGCAACTGGAATGAGGGAATGGCGAGACAGAGCAGGATAACGACGGGACCGACAGTCCAGATGACCTCGATCAGCGTGTTGTGGCTGGTGCGCGACGGGGTCGGGTTAACGCTCGCCCGGAACCGCAAGATGCAGTAGGCGATCAGGAAAAGCACCAAGGCGGTGATCACAATGATGAACGCGAACGAGTAGTTCCCGAACCACTCGATCTGCCTCATAATGTCGGTCGCCGCCGGCTGAAAACTGGTTTCCCAAGGCTGGGGCTGGGCTGCACGAGCCGATGCAGCGGCAAACAACGTGGCGGCGGCACTAGCTACGATTTTGGCGGTTGCCAGGAATTTTCTCATCGCCCTCGTCATCTCCCAGTTCCTCGCGATCGGACCGCAAGAATGTCGAACAATGCCGGGACGGGAATCCCGGACAATTCAAGGCTGGTTCAAACCATACTCTATTTGCCTCCGCAAGAAAGGAGCGCCGGAACCCGTGCGGCATTTTTGCGCGCAAGCGCGGCGCTGGCTTCGTGCGGTGACGGCTCGCCGCGAATCACCAGAGCGGCATCCGAGTAGAATGAGCCGCGCGGCGCGCGGAACCGTCGCAATTAGGGCGAAATTGGCACTGAAAAGCGCATTGTCGCCTGTGTCGGGGCAGATCGCCGGGGTCTCGTCCTTTACTTGGGTTTAGTGCGGCTTAAAGTGCCGTGATTCGCAATGGAGCCGTCATGAACCCTTGGCTTTCGAGAACCTTGGCGAAGGTCATCCTTGTTACCGCCGCAATAGCCTTGCCCGGCGCCGGCTTGGCCAATGCCGCGCAGCCAAGCGGCACCGTGAAGTCGACGCATGGGGCGTGGTCGATCATCTGCGATACGCCGGCCGGTGCTACGTCCGAACAATGCGTGATGATGCAGAACGTTGTCGCCGAGGACCGCCCGGAAATGGGTCTTTCCGTCGTCGTGCTGCGTACAGCCGACAACAAGGCCGAAATCCTTCGCGTGCTGGCGCCGCTCGGCGTGCTGTTGCCCAACGGGCTCGGCCTCAATGTCGACGGCAAGGATATCGGCCGCGCCTATTTCGTGCGCTGTTTCCAGGACGGCTGCTACGCCGAGGTCATCCTGGAAAAGCCGCTGCTCGACACGCTGAAGACCGGTACGTCCGCCACCTTCATCGTCTTCCAGACGCCGGAGGAGGGCATCGGCATTCCCGTCGACCTCAAGGGTTTCGCCGACGGCTTTGCCGCCCTGCCTTGAGGCTGCACGTTTGACGCTGAAACTGCTCGATGCGGACGACTTCGAGATATTCAAGCGAATTCGCCTGGAGGCTTTGCGCGCTGCGCCCGAAGACTTCGCCAGCAGCGCAGCGGAATGGGAGCAACTTGCCGACGAGGAATGGCGGCGGCGCCTGACGAACAACCTGGTCGTCGTCAGCTTTCGGAGCGGGGAACCTGTCGGCATAATGGGCCTGATGCGCCAGCCGGCCAGCAAGATGGCGCACCGCGCGACGATCGTCATGGTCTATTTGCGCGGCAGCGAGCGTGGCGGCGGATACGCCGTCAAGATGCTCAATCTGCTGCTCGATCACGCCCGAGCATTGGGCATAAGGCAGGTCGAGCTGGCTGTAAGTGCTGAAAATCCAGCGGCCATACGATTCTATCAACGAGAAGGTTTTCACGAAGTAGGCTGCATACCGGCCGGCTTTCTTCATGAAGGCAGGGAGATCGACGAAATCATGATGGCACGCCGCTTGACTTAGGTCGTGGTGTTCCACCGTGAAGTTGCCGAACGGCGCCCTGGCGCCTACATGCCGTAAAATCACTTATTAAGGGGCCTGCGCCATGAACAGCCTGATCGGCCAATTCGACATTTCCGACGATCGCATCAAGCAGATCGTCGCCGAGACTATGAACGGCGCCGACGACGGTGAACTGTTTCTCGAATACAGCGAAAGCGAAGCGCTGATGTTCGACAATGGCAAGCTGAAGACCGCCAATTTCAACACCGACCAGGGTTTTGGCCTGCGCGCAGTCGCCGGCGAGGCCAGCGGCTACGCCCATTCCAGTGATCTCTCCGAAGCCTCGCTGCTGCGCGCCGCCGAGGCGGTTTCGACGGTGAAGAGCGGCTATTCCGGCACGCTTGCTGCGGCTCCCGCCCGCACCAACCGCCATCTCTACGGTGACGGAAACCCTATCCCCTCACCTTCCTTCGAGACCAAGGCCAAGCTGCTCCAGGAAATCGATGCCTGGCTAAGGGCCGAGGATTTGCGCGTCCGACAGGTGACGGCGTCGCTCGCCGCCTCCTGGCAGCATGTCGAGATCGTGCGCGCTGATGGCCAGATGGTGCGCGACATCCGCCCGCTGGTCAGGATCAACGTGTCGGTGGTGGTCGGCGACGGTGACCGCCAGGAGAGCGGCTCCTACGGCATGGGCGGGCGCAAGGATTTTGGCGAGTTCCTGATCGAGGACAGCTGGAAGCATGCAGCCAAGGAGGCGCTGCGGCAAGCACTGGTCAATCTCGAAGCGGTTCCCGCGCCTGCCGGCACTTTCGACATCGTGCTGTCGAGCGGCTGGCCGGGCGTTATGCTGCACGAGGCCGTCGGCCACGGGCTGGAAGGCGATTTCAACCGCAAGAAGACATCTGCCTTCGCCGGCCTGCTTGGCCAGCAGGTGGCGGCGAAAGGCGTCACCGTCGTCGACGACGGCACCATTCCCGAGCGGCGTGGTTCGCTGACCGTCGACGATGAGGGCACGCCTTCTGCCCACAACGTGCTGATCGATGATGGCAAGCTGGTCGGTTACATGCAGGACCGCCAGAACGCGCGTCTGATGGGCATGAAAGCCACCGGCAACGGGCGACGCCAAGGTTACGCACACGAGCCGATGCCGCGCATGACCAACACCTACATGACCGCAGGCGACATGGAGCCGGAGGAAATCATCGCCTCGGTCAAGAATGGCATCTATGCCGTGTCGTTCGGCGGTGGCCAGGTCGACATCACTTCGGGCAAGTTCGTGTTCGGTTGCACCGAGGCCTACATGATCGAGAACGGCAAGGTAACGCAGCCGATCAAGGGCGCCATGCTGATCGGCAACGGACCGGATGCCATGCACCGTGTGGCGATGATCGGTAACGACATGAAGCTCGACACCGGCATCGGCATGTGCGGCAAGGCCGGACAGGGCGTGCCGGTCGGCGTCGGCCAGCCGCATCTCAGGATGAACCAGATGACGGTCGGCGGCACCAGGGTTTGATGCGGCCGGCGGTCCGGCATCGCTGTTTCGAACACCCTGTCCGTCCTGTCGTCCCATTGAGCTATTCGAGCCTTGAATTGGGCGCGATCTTCACTTATCTTACGTTCGTCTTACATCCAGGGGAGCGCCATCATGGCTGCCGCGGAAAAGCTCGTGACCACCGTCTCGACCAAGGGACAGGTCATCCTGCCTAGTTCGATCCGGAAACGGAGAGAATGGGACGTCGGCACACGCCTTCTGGTCGAAGATACCCCGGAGGGCGTGCTACTGAAGCCTGCGCCAGTCTTCGCCGAGACGCGGCCAGAGGACGTGTTTGGATCGCTGCGCTATAGCGGCAGGCCGAAGACGTTGGAAGAAATGGACGCGGGCGTGCTCGCCGAAGCGCGGCGGCGCCATGCTCGCGATTGATACCAACCTGATCGTCCGCTACCTGACGGACGATCACCCGACTCAGTCTTCCCGCGCCCGCGCGTTGATCGATAGCCGGCCAGTCTTTGTCGCCGTCACGGTAATGCTGGAGGTCGAGTGGGTGTTGCGCAGCGCCTACGGTTTGGCACCGCTCGAAATCGCCCGCACGCTACGGGCGTTTAGCGGGCTCCCTACGGTAGAGGTGGAAGACGGGACGGTCGTGTCGTCCGCGCTCGACCTCTCGGAAAGGGGATTGGATTTCGCTGATGCGCTGCATCTGGGCAAATCTGCTCACTGCGTTGGCTTCGCGACTTTTGATCGTAAGTTCGTCACGGCAGCGCAGGCGGCTGGATATGACGGCGTGCAAGAAGCATAGCAGTTTATGGCTACCCAGCCTGGCATGAAGGCGCGCCCGTTCAGGCATAGATACCGGAACGAGCGGCCTTCAGGTAAGCGAGAACCTTATCCGTCTTGCCTTCGCGAACCAGATCATAGGCGGTCTTTCCGACCCAGCCGGGATCGGCTGATGTTTGAACCAGATCGCTGCACGCACTTGATCGCCGGTCATCTCGCCGGCCGTCGCAGAATACGAATGATGGGGCTCAATGCGGCGTCGACCTTGCGCGCTCCGGTCTTAGCGGCAACGTGTTGCGGGCGATGCCGCTCAGGCCCGCCAGTTCGGTCATAGTGACCCCGAGCAGTTCAGCCACCCGCTTCGACGAGAGAAACGGCGTCCGCTCCTCGCCGCAGCGCGATGCCGAAATATCAAAGGCTTTGGCTCATTATAAATTTCCTAGAATATTTGACCGGCGTACGCTCAAATGCGCTTTTCTAGTGCGCATTTCACGCCCGATAAATGCTGCTAGCGCCTTCTCTTGGGCTTCTCCAGCAATGCCACTGCCTCGACATGTGGCGACCACAGGAACTGGTCGATCGGGGTTACGCTCTTCAAGGCGTAACCGCCATCGAGGAGGATGCGAAGATCCCGCGCCAGCGTTGCCGGATTGCAGGACACCGCGGCGACGAGCGGCACGCCGGAGCGCGCGATCTGCTTCGACTGATCCTCGGCGCCGGCGCGCGGCGGGTCGAAGACTACGCCGTCAAAGGCATTCAACTCCTTGAATGTGAGCGGCCTCCGGAACAGGTCGCGACGTTCGCCGGTCACCCGCTTCAGGCCGCTGGCGAAACGGAATGCCCGGTCGAGCGCCGCGAGTGCTGCCGCATCGCCTTCCACCGCGTGAACCTCCGATCTTGCGGCCAGGCGCAGCGCGAAGCTGCCGCAGCCGGCGAAGAGATCGGCGACCCTTTTGGCGCGCGCGAAATGCTGGCCGACAATGTTGGCCATCGCCTGTTCGGCAGCCTCGGTTGCCTGCAGGAAAGCGCCCGGAGGCACTGCGACGGCGACGCCATCAAACAGGACGATCGGTTTCTTTGGTTCGATAATGATCTCGCCGTCGATCGACAGCCTGGCTAGCCCCTCGGCGATGACGAAGTTGGACGCGACGCGGCGCTGGTTCTCGCCGAGCTTGCCGGAATCGTGAACCGCGACATCAAGGCCGGAACCGGTCACTGTCACCGCCATGTGGAACGATTTGGTCGTGGTGCAGATCAGTCCGGCAAGCATCCTCAAACGGTCGAGCGCAGCGACGATCTGCGGCAGCGAGATCGGGCATTCCTCGATCGAGATGATCTCGGATGACAGCGCGCGAACAAAGCCGAACTGCATTCCCGCCTCGCTCCGCCGGGCGGTGAAGACGACGCGGCGGCGCGTGTGCGGCGCGCACGGCACCATCGCGCCGACATCGCAAGCGATGCCCTTGCTCTTCAGCGCATGCACGACTTTTTCATGCTTCCACCGGTGATAGGCTTCAGTCTCGAGATGCTGGACGGCGCAGCCGCCGCATGCGCCGAAATGCCGGCACGGCGGATCGACCCGCAACGGCGAAGCCTCAAGGACCGACATCAGCGTGGCGCGGTCTTTTCCCCGCGCGGCGGTGACGACCTCTCCCGGCAGCGCGAACGGAATGAAAACCTCGCCGGTTTCCGTCTCGGCGATGCCGTCGCCCTGCGAGCCCAACCTTGCGATCGTGAAACGGGTGCTCATCGCTTCTGGGTCTCGACGTTCTTGATGCCGCCGAGCAGGAACTCGCGGTTGCCGTCGCCGCCCTCTATCGGCGATAGATGCAGCCCCAGCGAGCGCCAGCCGGGAATGGTATCGAGCCAGTCCTGCATCAGGCCGGCAATACGCGCCGCATCATAGGGGTCCTTCAGCAGCCCGCCCTTGCCGATCGCCTCGCGGCCGGCCTCGAACTGCGGCTTGACCAGAAACACAGCCTTTGCGCCGTTCCCGGCCAAGGCAAGCGCCGGCGGCAGCGCCAGTTTCAGCGAGATGAAGCTGACGTCCGAGACGATGAAATCCGGCACACGGCCGCCGAGATCGGCTGCCGACAGTTCGCGCGCATTCAGGCCTTCAATTACCTTCACGCGCGGATCGCCGGCAACGTCGGAGTGCATCTGGCCGTGCCCGACATCGATCGCCGTGACATGCGCCGCGCCGCGTTCGAGCAGCACCTGCGTGAAGCCGCCGGTCGAGGCGCCGACATCGAGGGCTTCGCTGCCGGTGGGGTCGAGGCCGAAATGGTCGAGACCAGCCTTCAGCTTCAGTGCGGCGCGCGACACGTAACCTTGCGCCGGATCGTCAACGACGATGTTGCACTCAGGCAGAACGGCCTGGCTTGGCTTGCGGGCGACGATGCCATCGACCGTCACGGTGCCGCGCGCCACGGCATCGCGGGCACGCGAGCGGCTGGCAAACAGGCCGCGCTGGACGAGCAATTCATCGAGCCTCTGGCGTATGGTGGCTGGCGGAAGGGAAGTCATCGGCCTTCATGGCGAATGCCAACGATGATGGCAAGGATATTGGCGATGAGACAAGGCATGGCTGGAAAAGCGGTGAACGCATCAAGCCGCTCCGCTACCAGTCGAACCTCGCGCCAGGCGCGACGCAATGCTAAGAACGAGATGCCGTTTTGTGGTCGAAACGCGGAGGAGGAAATGCTGACGGGAACCTGCCACTGCGGTGCCGCCCGCTGGACCCTGGAGGGCGATCCCGGTTCGGTCACTGCCTGCAACTGCACACTTTGCCGCCGCTACGGCACGCTCTGGGCTTACGACTATGTCGACGAACGCATCCGCCTTGCGGGGCCCGTAAGCGCCTATAGTCGCGTCGGAAAGGCTCATCCTTCACTTGAGATTCTCTTCTGTCCAACGTGCGCTTGCGTCCTGGCCTGGCGCGGTTTGCGTCCCGATGCGGCTGGGCGCTACCGCATCGCCGTCAATGTGAGGCTTGCGCCGCCCGAGGCCGTCGCCGATCTCCCGATCGACCATTTCGATGGTCTCGATACATTCGAGGATTTGCCGAGAGATGGTCGCTGCGTGCGGGATATGTGGTTCTAGTTTCTAGAGTCTCTTCGGGATCATGCTTTAGAATATCTTCCGCGAAACCCGCCGTTCGACGGCCGGCGTCAGACCGTCGCTGCTGTCGCCGGACACCTGCGTGCGGGGCCGGAAACAGCAGCGTAAACAGCACGTTACGACTGTTCGCCGGCAATTTGATTCAAGCAGTTGAGATTTTGATTCAGACCGGCATCTTGCAGCCAAGTTGAATCGCTTCGGCGTCGCGGGAAATGCGTCTAAAACTAGGCGCGCTGGGCCTGTGCGGTATGCCCCAACGCCACGAACACTGTGCGCACGATGCCGGCGCTGTCCAGCCCGGCATCGGCATACATCTTTTCCGGCTTGGCATGGTCGACGAACGCGTCGGGCAGCACGAGTGGGCGCACCTTCAAGCCGCTCTCCAGCAGCCCTTCATGGGCCAGGAACTGCAGCACATGGCTGGCGAAGCCGCCGACCGCGCCCTCTTCCACCGTGACCAGGATCTCGTGCGAACGGGCCAGCCGCCGGATCAGGTCCTCGTCCAGCGGCTTGGCAAAACGGGCATCGGCGACCGTAGTCGAAAGCCCGGCCGCGCCAAGCTCCTCGGCCGCGGCAAGGCAATCCTGCAGTCTGGTGCCGAAGGAAAGCAGCGCAACCTTGGTGCCTTCCCTGACGATCCGGCCCTTGCCGATCTCCAATACCGAGCCGCGTTGCGGCATCTCGACGCCGACGCCGTTGCCGCGCGGGTAGCGGAAGGCGATCGGGCCGTCATCGTAGTTTGCAGCGGTGCGTACCATGTGGCGCAGCTCGGCCTCATCGGCCGCGGCCATGACGACGAAACCGGGCAGCGTCGCCAGGAACGTCGTGTCGAAGGCGCCGCAATGGGTGGCACCATCGGCGCCGACGAAGCCGGCGCGGTCGATCGGAAAGCGCACCGGCAATTTCTGGATCGCCACGTCGTGAACGACCTGGTCGTAGGCGCGCTGGAGAAAGGTCGAGTAGATCGCGGCGAAAGGCTTGAAGCCTTCCGTGGCAAGGCCGGCGGCGAAGGTCACCGCATGCTGCTCGGCAATGCCGACATCGAAGGTCCTCGCCGGAAACGCTTCGCCGAACAGGTCAAGCCCGGTGCCGTTCGGCATGGCGGCGGTGATGGCGACGATGCGGTCGTCCTCTCGGGCCTCCTGGATCAGACTTTCGGCAAACACCTTCGTATAGCTCGGCGCATTGGCGGGCGCCTTGGCCTGAGCGCCGGTGATGACGTCGAATTTGTTGACGCCATGATATTTGTCGGCCGCCGCCTCGGCCGGGGCGTAGCCCTTGCCCTTCTGGGTCACGACATGGATCAGCACCGGGCCGTCGGCATTGTCGCGGACGTTCTTCAGCACCGGGATCAGGTGCTCGAGGTTGTGACCGTCGATCGGACCGATGTGGTAGAAACCCATCTCCTCGAACAGCGTGCCGCCGGTGACGTAACCGCGCGCGTGCTCGACCGCGCGCTTGATGGCGCGATCCGCGCGCTCGCCGAGATAGGACGTCAGCTTCTTGCCGAAATCGCGCAACCCAAGATAGGTCTTGCCTGAGGCGAGCCGCGCCAGATAGGCGCTCATCGCACCGGTCGGCGGAGCGATCGACATGTCGTTGTCGTTCAAGATGACGATCAGCCGGGCATCGAGTGCGCCGGCATTGTTCATCGCCTCGTAGGCCATGCCGGCCGACATGGCGCCGTCGCCGATGACGGCAATGACATTGTTGCGGCCATCGGACAGATCGCGCGCCATCGCCATGCCGAGGCCGGCTGAAATCGAGGTTGAGGAGTGGGCTGCGCCGAACGGATCGTATTCGCTCTCGACGCGACGCGTGAAGCCGGACAGGCCGCCCTCCTGGCGCAGCGTGCGGATGCGGTCGCGGCGGCCGGTCAGGATCTTGTGCGGATAGGCCTGGTGGCCGACGTCCCAGATCAGCCGGTCGTCCGGCGTGTTGAAGACGTAGTGCAGCGCGACAGTCAGTTCAACGACGCCAAGGCCGGCGCCGAGATGGCCCCCGGTGTGGGAAACGACGTCGATCAGTTCGGCGCGAAGCTCGGACGCCAGCTGCGGCAGGTCGGCTTCGGCAAGCGTGCGCAAATCGGCTGGGACGCGGACCTTGTCGAGAAGCGGCGTATCGGGCTTTGCGTTCACTGTTTGCGAGCCTGGTCAGATTTTCTGTTAATCGTGAAATATGCCGCTGGCCGGCGAATGTAAATGTGGCGGTAACGCGCATCAGCTTTCGGGCAGCGGGATGAACTCTTGCTCGTCTCCAGGAACGATATCGAAGCGGCCCGTCTTCCATTCTTCTTTCGCCTGCTCGATGCGTTCTTTTGAGGACGATACGAAATTCCACCAGATATAACGTTTCGAACCGAGCGAAGCGCCGCCAAACAGCATGAAATGGGCGCCGCCCTCCGATGAAACAACGATCTCCTCGCCGGGCCGGAAAACCAGCAGCCGCTCGGCCGGGAAGCGGTCACCGGATATCGAAACCTCGCCTTCCAGCGTATAGATGGCGCGCTCCTCGGCATCGGCCGGGATCTTCACGCTGGCACCCGGCGCCAGCTTGAGATCGGCATAAAGCGTGTCCGAAGCGGTGGCGACCGGGGAGCGCAGTCCGGACAATGCACCGATGACGATACGGCCGCTGACACCCTCTGCATCGATTTCGGGCAGGCGCAGTGCCGCGGTGTTTTCGAAGACCGGCGCGACCTCTTCCTTGCCGTCCGGCAGCGCCAGCCATGTCTGCAGGCCGGAAACCGACATCGGCGCGCCGCGCAGTTCTTCCGGCGTGCGCTCCGAATGGACGATGCCGCGGCCGGCGGTCATCAAATTCACGTCGCCGGGCTGGATCACCATCTCGGTGCCGAGCGAATCGCGGTGCCTGATCTTGCCGTCGAACAGGTAAGTCACCGTCGACAGGCCGATATGCGGATGCGGGCGCACGTCGAGCGCCTGGCCGGCCCGCAGAACGGCTGGACCCATGCGGTCGAAGAAGATGAAGGGTCCGACCAGCCGGCGCCTGGCCGTCGGCAAGGCGCGGCGAACCTGAAATCCGCCGATGTCCTTGGCATTCGGAATGACCATCAATTCGATCTGATCGCTGGCGAAGGCATCGCCCATCAGCGGATCGTTTCCGGGAAAGAAGCTCACGCAGTCCCCTCAGGCGAAGCGAAGTGCAGATTTGGCCTTCGCCTTGGCCGCCACCTCTTCGCGATTGCGCGGATGCTGCGTCGTCTCGAGGCTGTCGAGCAATTCACGCGCCGAGGCGGCAATGGCCTCGACGGCATGGTCGAACGCATGCTGGTTCTGTTTCGACGGCCGTGTCGTTCCGCTCAGCTTGCGGACAAACTGAAGTGCGGCATCGCGGACCTCGTCATTGGTTGCCGGCGGATCGAAATTGAACAGGGTTTTGATGTTTCTGCACATCGTTCGCAATCTCCTCTCGTCCTGGAGCCGTTTCAAACGGGATGAGTTTTACCCTCAATCGTGATGATGTCCAAAGCCGGTAAGCACAATCGTCGTTCGAGGCCGCGCCTCAGTCCGCATCCAGCGGCTCTGTCCCCACCGGCTTGCCGTCACGCGACAGCCTGATTTTCTCGACCTTGTCCTCGGCCGCTTTCAGCAGCCGGTCGCAATGCGCCTTCAGCGCCTCGCCGCGCTCGTAAATGCGGATCGACTGGTCGAGCGGCACGTCGCCGCGCTCCAGATCGTCGACGATCCGTTCCAGCGCCTCGAGCGCCTGCTCGAAGCTCATCGCCTTGACGTCCTCGTTGGTCTCACCAGCCATCATCTATCCCTTCATCAGCCGCCCGACATGGGCGGCGACCGAAAATGCCAATCCCTGCAGATCGTAGCCGCCCTCGAGCACGCTGACGAGCCGGTTGCGGCTATGGCGCCCGGCTCGTTCGAGCAACTGGCCGGTCGCCCAGTCGAAATCATCCTCGGTCAGGTTGATCTCGGCCAGCGGATCGCGGTGGTGGGCGTCAAAGCCGGCGGAGATGATGATGAGATCGGGCGCAAAATTGTCGAGCGCCGGCAGGATGCGTGACAGAAAGGCGTCACGGAAAACATCGCTGCCGCTCTGCGGCGCCAGCGGCGCGTTGACGATGTTGCCGGCGCCGGTTTCGCTCGCAGCCCCGGTTCCCGGGTAAAGCGGCATCTGGTGTGTCGAGCAATAGAGCACCGACGGATCGTCCCAGAAGATGTCCTGCGTGCCGTTGCCGTGATGCACATCCCAGTCGACGACGGCGACACGGCCGGCGCCATGGTTCTTCTGCGCGTAGCGTGCCGCGATCGCCGCGGTGTTGAACAGGCAAAAACCCATGGAGGTGGTCTTTTCGGCATGATGGCCGGGCGGCCGTGCGGCGACGAAGACGTTCTCGGCACGGCCGGTGAAGACGTCATCGACCGCGGCGTTGGCAGCTCCGATCGCGGTCACGGCAGCCTGCCAGCTCTTCGGGCTGGCGGTGGTATCGGCGTCGATACGGGCGATGCCGGTGTCCGGTATCGCTGCACGGACACGTTCGACGAATTCGGGCGGATGCGCGTAGAGAATGGTTGCCTCGTCGCCTTCAGGCGCCTGGACGCGATCGAGCGCCGCGAAGGCCTCGTCGTCAAGCACACGCTCTATGGCGCGCAGACGGTCCGGCCGCTCCGGATGACCGGGCGGTGTTATGTGCTCGAGGAAAATCGGATGGGTGTAAAGTCTCGTGACCATGCCCCGATATAGGCGCGCCTTACCGCTTTGGCCATGTTTTCGCGCGCTGGCGACGCGGTGTTCAACAGGGTTTAGGCAACCGACATCGGCTGAGCCCACCGCGAGCCGCCTGGGATTGGCGAAAAGATGATCTCAGGCCGGTGATCGGTCAACCTCGGGCTGCATCGCTGACGGTCGATCAGGTTGATGCAGCTTGCCGGTGCGATTGAGCAGCCCTTCCAGAAGAACCTTGAACGCCTTCACTGCCTTCTTCGACGTCGCTTCGGGATCGTTCGAATTTGCGATCCACTGCGCCGCATGCAGCGAGGCGCCGCTGACCAGCCTTGCCGCGGCTTCGGGATCGACGGCGAGAATTGTCCCCTCGTCGCTCAGTCTTTGCAGGCTCTCTGTCATCGAGCGGATGCATGTGCTCTGGCTTGGCCATTGCGATGGATCGCCGAGCACCGCCGGCCCGTCGCGAAGCACGATACGCTGGATCTCCGGCTCCAGCGCCATCTCGATATAGGCGGTGCATTCGTCGACAAAGCCCTGCCAGAGATTGTCCGGCTTGGCCGAAACGACCTTCAGCCGGGCTGCCATTTCGGCGTCGATCTCGGCGATAACCGCCTGGAGCAGGCCCTTCTTGTCGCCGAAGTGATGATAGAGCGCACCGCGCGTCAGCCCGGCCGATGCCGTGAAGTCATCCATCGAGGCTTCGGCATAGCCGAGCGTGCCGAAGGCCTGGCGCGCCGCCCCGATCAGCTTTGCGCGGGTTTCGGCAATCATCTCCTTGCGCGGTCTGTGCATGCTCTGGCCCTATTAACATACGCTTCGTATGCCAATTGACATACGCCGCGTATGATTTATTTAAACTCATACGCTACGTATGTAATCGCCGAAGCGGCCGTTGTCGAGGAGCCAGACCATGCAAAATCCCTATTCCCAGATCTTTCGCGCGCCGGGCGCCAAAGGCTTCGCCGCGGCCGGCTTCGTTGCCCGGCTGCCGATGGCCATGGCTCCGATCGGGATCGTCGCGATGCTGTCGCAGACCGATGGCGAATACTGGCTGGCCGGTGCCGTCTCCGCGACATATGCGCTGGCGAACGCTTTCGTCGCCCCGCAGGCATCGCGACTGGTGGACCGCCTCGGCCAGACGCGGGTTGTGGTGCCGACCACCATGATTGCCACGCTCGCTTTCGCGATCCTGATTGCAGCGGCCAATCAGCATTGGCCGATATGGACGCTATTCGTCTCGGCGCTGCTCGCCGCCGTGATGCCCAGCATCCCGGCAATGGTGCGCGCACGCTGGACCGAGATTTTTCGCAACCGCCCCGAGTTGAACACGGCGTTCGCCTTCGAGTCGGCGGCGGACGAACTGGTCTACATCGCCGGCGCATCGCTGTCGGTCGGACTGAGTGTCGCGCTTTTCCCGGAAGCGGGAGTGCTCGCGAGCACATTGTTCCTGGCCTTCGGTTCGACGGCCTTCATCCTGCAGCGCTCGACCGAACCGCGAGCGCGACCGGTGGAACACGGTTCGGGCGGCTCGGCAATCCGCCTGCGGCCGGTCCAGATCATCACCTTGGCCCTGATCTTCATCGGCGCGACCTTCGCCACCACGGAGGTGAGCACCGTGGCGATCACCAAGGAGCTTGGCCAGCCGGGCGCCGCCAGCTTCGTCATCGGCGTCTACGCGCTCGGATCGTTCGTCGTCGGCATCGTCATCGGCGCCCTGAACCTGAAAGTGCCGCTGCAGATTCAGCTTGCCATCGCAATCGCCATCATTGCGCTCACCACGCTGCCGCTGCTCGTCGCCGACACCGTGCCGCTGCTGGCACTGGCCGTCTTCGTTAGCGGCGTGGCAATCTCGCCGACCTTCATCACGGCATTCGGCCTGATCGAGCGGCGCGTGCCGGAGGCGGTGCTGACCGAGGGCGTGACCTGGGTGATGACCGGCATCGGCATCGGCATGGCGCTCGGCTCCTTCGCCGCCGGCTGGGTGGTGGACGCTTTCGGCGCGCAGAACGGGTTCTGGGTATCGGTGGCATCGGGCACAATCGCTTTGGCCATCGTGCTCGCCGGCCAGCGCAGCCTTGCCGCGCCGAACTGCGACATGGCGGCATGCGACGCAGCCGCGGTCGCTGCGGAATAGTTTCCGGTGCGTCCGGCCCCGAGCCGGGGCCGGACGCATACCAGCACCGTGAGAATGGCCTAAAGAATCTCGGTCTTGGCGATGTGGATGCCAAAACCTTCGAGGCCGACATAATGGCGCTCGCGCGAGGCGATCAGATTGATCGAGGAAATGCCGAGATCCTTGAGGATTTGCGCGCCGAGGCCGATCTCGCGCCATTCGTTTTCGCGGCGGCGAGCCTCTTCGTGATCCTCGCGGTCACCGGCAGCCGGGCGCTTGCGCTCCTGATGGGCGACGCCGACCGAGCCTTCGCGCAGATAGACGATGACGCCGCGCTTACGCTCGCCCATCGCCTTCATGATGGCGTCCAGTCGGTGGCTGGTGCCGAACACGTCGCTGACCACGTCCTCGGAATGAAGGCGCACCGGCACCTCCTCGCCGTCGCGGATGTCGCCGAAGACGATCGCTACATGATGCATCGAATCCCAGGGCAGCGTGTAGGTGAAGACCTGTGCCTTACCGCCTGCCGTCTCGATGTCGGAACAGGCGACACGCTCGACCAGCGTTTCCTTGCGCTGCCGGTAGGCGATGAGGTCGGCAACCGAGATCTGCTTCAACCCGTGCTTTTCGGCGAAGGCCTGCACCTGCGGGCCACGCATGACGGTGCCGTCATCGTTGACCAGCTCGGAAATGACGCCGACCGGCGGCAGGCCGGCGAGCTTGCAGAGGTCGACAGCGGCCTCGGTATGGCCCGAACGCATCAGCACGCCGCCTTCGCGCGCGATCAGCGGAAAGATGTGGCCGGGCCGGACGAAATCGGAGGCGCCGACATTGCCGTTGGCGAGATTGCGCACCGTCAGTGTGCGGTCGTCCGCTGAAATGCCCGTCGTGGTGCCGTGCTTGAAATCGACGCTGACGGTGAAGGCGGTGGTGTGGGCCGAATCATTGTCGGCGACCATCGGCGACAGGTTGAGCCGCTTGGCTTCCTCGCGCGGCATCGGCGTGCAGACGATGCCCGACGTGTTGCGAACGATGAACGCCATCTTTTCCGGCGTGCAATGGACGGCGGCTACGATCAGGTCGCCCTCGTTCTCGCGGCCGTCATCGTCCATAACGACGACGATCTCGCCGCGCTCGAAGGCGCGCAGGGCTTCGACGATCTTCTTCTGGTCGTAAGGCATAAGTGCTCGCTTCGCTCGCAGGGAATAGGGGAGTAGGGCAGTACGGGAGTAGAGAAAAGGAAAAAATGCTGTCGTGGGAGCTGCGTAACCTACTCCCCTACTCTACTCCCTACTGCCTTCCCGTTTGTCCCCGATGACGCAGATAATGATCGGCAATGGCGCAGGCAACCATCGCCTCGCCGATCGGTACAGCGCGGATGCCGACGCACGGATCGTGCCGGCCCTTGGTCATGATCTCGACGTCGTTACCGTCCTTGTCGATCGACTTTCGCGGCGTCAGGATCGACGAGGTCGGCTTGACGGCGAAACGCGCGACGATCGCCTGGCCGGTCGAGATGCCGCCGAGAATGCCGCCGGCATTGTTGGACAGGAAGACCGGCTTGCCGTCATTGCCCGTGCGCATCTCATCGGCATTCTCCTCGCCGGTGATGCGGGCGGCCTCGAAACCGTTGCCGATCTCGACACCCTTGACGGCGTTGATCGACATCAGGCCGGCGGCGATGTCCTGGTCGAGCTTGGCATAGATCGGCGCGCCAAGCCCGGCCGGAACGCCGTCGGCGACGATCTCGATGACCGCACCGACCGAGGAGCCCGCCTTGCGGATGCCGTCCAGATATTTGGTGAAGACGGCGACGGACGCCGGATCAGGTGTGAAGAACGGGTTTTCGGCGTCGCCGACGAAATTCCAGTTCCAATTGGCGCGATCGATCGATTTATCGCCCATGGACACCAGCGCGCCGCGCACCACCATGCCGGGCACGACCTTCCGGGCAAGCGCTCCGGCCGCCACCCGCGCCGCCGTCTCACGCGCCGACGAGCGGCCGCCGCCGCGGTAGTCGCGCAGACCGTATTTGACCTCGTACGTGTAATCGGCATGGCCCGGCCGGAACTGGCGGGCGATGTCGCCATAATCCTTCGAGCGCTGGTCGACATTCTCGATCAGCATCGACACCGGCGTGCCGGTCGTGATCATCGTCTCGCCGTCCTCATCGAGGACGAAGCCGGACAGGACCTTCACCTCATCCGGTTCGCGACGTTGCGTCACAAAACGTGACTGGCCGGGGCGGCGCTTGTCGAGTTCGGCCTGGATCTCGTCGCGAGTGAAGCGGATGCCTGGCGGACAGCCGTCGACGACGCAGCCCAGCGCCGGCCCGTGGCTTTCGCCCCAGGTGGTGACGCGGAAAAGATGGCCGAACGTGTTGTGCGACATGGAACCAGCCCTGCCGGCGTCGGAGCCGGCCTAGCGCATAACCCCGAAAATCGGAGCGATTTTCGGAAAGGATCATGCACAAAATCAAAAGTGCTACAGCGTCCTTTGCGCGTCCAGGAGGACGCGCGGCGCTGTCGCCTGCCTTCTATTGGCGTTTTCCACAGTGGTCAAACTGTGATCCGGCGGATTTAGTTTTGACACATTCGATTGGTTTCTGCTCAGTTCCGTTCCGTTGGACCGAGCCGCTGTACCGGCAATGATTAAAGAGGACGATGATGCGTATCCTGATTGGCGCTGTTGCCGCCACGCTGTTGATCTCCACCGCCGCCTTCGCCGGCCAGACCGAAGGCCTGATCAAGAAGGTCGACAAGGATGCGCTGACGCTGACGCTGGACGACGGCAAGTCCTACAAGCTGAACGCCGAAACCGACCTCGATGCGCTGAAGCCAGGCATGGACATCGTCCTCGCCTATGACGTGACGAATGGCGAGAATGTCGTCACCGATATGGAACTGCCGGACACCGGATCGACCGAGTAGGACGCGTCGACATTCAGCTGATGCCGGCCCGACCTGATCTCAACATACGCTGCGTCATCGGTCTCAAAGCCACTCCAGGCGCCGGCCGTCCAGTCTGAGCACGCGGTCCTGCGGCACGTCCATGCTGACCGCATCTTGTTCGGACATCCCCAGTACCAAGCGGAACATTACGCGCATGACGCCACCATGGGTCACGCAGACCGTCTGGCGATCGAGCGCGTCGAACCACGGCTTCACCCGTTCGAGCAGCATCTGATAGCTTTCGGCGCCTTCGCCGGGCGGCTGGAAATTCCATTTATCGAGCCGACGGCGCCTGGTCGAACCAGGATTGTTCGCCTCGAGTTCGGCAAAGGTGAAACCCTGCCAGTCGCCAAAGCTCAACTCCACGAGCAGCGGCTCGGTACGATAGGCGTGCGGATCGAGCTTCATCGCCGCGCGCAGGCGCTCCATCGTCTCGCGCGTGCGCCGCATCGGACTGGCGACAAAGTCGAAATCTTCGGGCTTGTCGATGAGTTCGGCCAGCCTGCGCCCGTTGCGGCTAGCCTGCTCGCGGCCAAGCTCGTCGAGGTCGGTATCGGCCTGCCCCTGCAGCCGGGCCTCGGCGTTCCACGCCGTCTGGCCGTGGCGCACGATATAGACGAGCGGGTACATCAGGTCTTCCGGAAGAGGTCAGGCGGTGGCGTCAGTCCTTGACCGTCGAAATATCCGGCGCGTCGACCGCCTTCATGCCGACGACATGATAGCCGGAATCGACATGATGGATCTCGCCGGTGACGCCACGCGAAAGGTCGGACAGGAAATAGACGCCGGAATCGCCAACCTCCTCCTGCGTGACCGTCTGCTTCAACGGCGAATTGTATTCGTTCCATTTCAGGATATAGCGGAAATCGCCGATGCCGGATGCGGCAAGCGTCTTGATCGGGCCGGCGGAGATCGCGTTGACACGGATCTTCTTGGCACCGAGATCGACGGCCAGATAGCGCACGCTGGCTTCGAGTGCCGCCTTGGCGACACCCATGACGTTGTAGTGCGGCATCACCTTTTCCGCGCCGTAATAGGTCAGCGTCAGCAGCGAGCCGCCGTCGGTCATCAGCGCCTCGGCACGTTTGGCAATGGTCGTGAAGGAATAGACCGAAATATCCATGGTGCGCAGGAAATTATCGCGCGTCGTCTCGACATAGCGGCCGGTCAGCTCGTCCTTGTCGGAAAAGGCGATAGCGTGGACGAGGAAATCGAGCTTGCCCCAATGGCTGGCGATATCGGCGAACACCGCATCGAGGCTGGCCGGGTCGGTCACATCGCAATGGCCGGCGACATGCGCGCCCAGTTCCGCCGCGAGCGGCTCGACACGTTTCTTGAACGCCTCGCCCTGATAAGTCAGCGCGATCTCGGCGCCGTGATCGACACAGGCCTTGGCGATGCCGTAAGCGATCGAGCGATTGTTGGCGATGCCAAGGATAAGGCCGCGCTTGCCGGCCATAAGGCCCCGTTCACCCGCCATGTCAGCGCTCTCCGCAAGGTTCTCTGCTTTGTGGAGTGCCTATCGCACAGCCACAGTGCCCCTTCAAGCGTTCAAAGCGGACAGTTCGGGGACAAAGCCGCTGGTCTACAGAGCCGGGCGTCCTTTTGGGCGCGCAAAGGACGCTGTAGCGCTTTGACCTTGCAGTCGTGGGGCCAGTGGAAAAATCCGACGCCAGTATCGGTGTCACGGCGGAAGATGACCCTTTGGCGGAAGTTTCGTTGGCCAGCGGCCGAAGTCACGCTCATGACCCCGAGCCGACTTCCATACTTTGGGCCGTGGACGACCGCTTTGCGGTGCGCCGGGAGCGGACGTCTGGGCTTAGGCCGTCGAATGTCTGCCTTTGGACAAAAAATTTGACGTTGAGTCCGCCAACCCACAGGCGAGAGGTCCTGAGCAGCCGTCGCACCTTCCGGCGATCGCCGCTCAGTAATTTGTGCTCTGTCATACTTTTGATAGTATGCCCTGTCAGCGAGGGTGACATGTCGCATAAGAGCCGAGTTGATGTTCCGAAGGCGGGGACTGGCTCGCGCCTTCCGATCGGCAAAGGGTTGATGGATGACGGTGTCGAGACCCGTCACGAACGGCGCATACTAACCGCTCTTTGCTACGATCTCGTAGGCTCCACCGAGCTGCTGGGCCTGCTCGGCATCGAAGATTTTGAGGAACTTATCTTGGCGTTTCAAATGGCCGCCAAGGAAGCGATTGTATCGTGCTCCGGAACCGTGACGGTCGAGGTCGGCGACGGCGGCGTCGCTGTGTTCCCAGTCGATCTGGGTGCGAAGGATGCGGCGTCGCTGACGATCAGCGCCGGACTTGAGATCGTCAGGGCGTGCAAGCTCCTTGCCGCGGAGAAAGGGAGGAGCGACCTGCATGTAAGGGTCGGTGTGGCGACCTCGATGACGCTGATCCTGAAGGGCGACACCGCTGTAGCGCAGGACACGGTAACCGGCCCTGCATTTGCGCTGGCAACCAGGCTGCAGGCAATTGCCCGGCCGGATACCGTCGTCGTGTGCAACGAGACGCGCAATCTGGCACGGCGCTCACACGTATTTAGCTTCTACGGTTCTCACGTCATCAAAGGCTTCGCGCAACCCGAGCAGGTCTGGCAGGCGCTGAGTCACAAGCGGGGGGTAGACCGCTTCTCCGCGTTCGGACGCCTCACCAGTCCCTTGGTCGACCGTACGGATGAGGCCGAGCTGATCCACGAATGTTGGAATGAGGCCGTTTCGGGACGTGGCCAAGTCGTAGTGATCGAGGGCGAGGCCGGCATTGGCAAGTCGCGCATCCTACACGAGGTGCGCCGGCGAACGCGTTTCCAACGCAACAGGTTGCTCCTCTTCCAATGTATGCCAGGCGACTCGCGTTCGACGCTGTATCCACTGCGGCAGGCGATGCTGGGCAATTTCGACGATGGCGAGCGTGCACTCACCCCTGCGCTTGTAGCAGAGGTGTTCGCAGCACATGACATTCACGACGCCGAAGTCGTCGACATCTTTTCTTTTCTGCTCGGCGTGGAAGGCGCGAGGTCCGGTTTCCATGAGATGGATCCGGAAGTGATCCGAGAGAAGGCCGGTTGGGCTGCGCGCCATGCGTTACAAGCAACGTGCGCCAGTGGCCCAGTGATCTTGATCGTTGAAGATATTCACTGGATCGACCTTACGTCGAAGCAACTGCTGGGTGAACTTGCAAAACTGGTTCCTAGTTGCCCCGTGCTCTTGATCGCAACGACGAGGCCGGGATCTGGCGACTGGCTGGACGAAAAAAGCAAGCATGTCCTGCTCGCTCCCCTTGAGCATGCCGACACCTTGCGGGCAATCGCGACGATGTGGCCTCAAGGCAAACGAGCGCCCGCGCCTGAGCTGATAGAGTTGGTCGAGCGCGTCACCGGCGGTGTACCCCTGTTCATCGAGGAGGTTTGCCAATGGATGGCGGAGAATGCCGGTAGCGGTACTGAGCACCTGCCACAGGGTGTTTCGCTCGGCCGCGCGGCGGTGTTGGAAACAGTGTTGGACGCCCGGCTCGAGCCTCTCGGCCGCGCCCGCGAGGTGGCGCGCGCGGCCGCCGTCGCCGGCAACAGATTCAGCCTGGACTTGCTGTCGGCGCTCTTGCCGGAATTTGACCCGGGCACAATCTCTGCGGCGCTCAATGCCCTGGCCGAGGCTGGCTTCATACGCGCCAGGCATGCAGCGGCAACAGTGTACGCGTTTCGGCATGCGCTTATCCAAGAAACGATCTATAGTGGAACACTGCGGAAACGGCGCCGGATCCTGCATCAGCGTCTTTATGCGGTGGCTAGTGGCAACCGCAGCCTCGTTGGCTGGCTAACAACGGCAGCTCTTGCAGATCATGCTGAGCGAGGCGGCCTGCTTGACGAAGCGATCGGCGAGTTCGTCAATGCCGGCATGGAAAGCTCGTCCCGCTCGGCTATGGCTGAGGCAAGGCAGCTGCTCGAGCACGCCATTGCGCTTTGCGGGCAGGTTTCTGATCATGACAAACGGGATGCGCTGCGGCTCTCGGCGATGGTTGCGCTCGGGCCGATATTGACCGCTGTCGAAGGCCCAAATTCCGAGCATGCCCGCAGGCTCTACGACGAAGGCGTAAATTTCGCACGGCGTCGGCCGATAGCGGAGCGCGCCAAGTGGTTCCCGATCTATTGGGGTTGGTGGTTCACGGGTTCGGTCGTTGATGGCGAGCGGGCGCAGGCCGTCGTCAGTGATCTAAAGGAGGTTAACGACCCCGAGATTCAGCTCCAGGCTAGGCACTGCTTGTGGGCAGTCGATTTCAATCGCGGAGACCATGGTGGATGCATAGCCGCGGTTGATGCTGGATTGCCGCACTATGACGTGGGCCAGGGGCACGCGAATGCCACGCGTTTTGGGGGGCACGACGCGCGCGTGTGCGGCTTGGCGCATCGTGCACTGTCGCTGTGGTTCTCGGGACGTGCAACGAGCGCTCTCCGCTCCATGTCGGAGGCCCGCCGCTGGGCTCAGCAGACTGGCCATGTCAGCAGCATTGCGCATGCCTGTATCAACGGCGCGATGCTGAGTTGCTATCGCCGCGACTTCGCTTCGTTGCGTGACGTGATTGAGGATCTGCGGCAGCTGACCGCGCTTCATCACCTGCCTTCGCTAGTCGTCTCGGCACAAATCTTCGAGGGCTGGTGCGATGGCAACGCTGGCCACCTCGAGCGGGGCAAGGACAAGATGCGTGAGGCCCTCGGCCTGCATGGACAAGTGCAGACACCTGAGGACGAGCCCGTCTATTGCGGCATGCTGGCGGAACTTCTCGCGCGCTCGGGTGAGATCAGTGACGCGCTTGCCCTGCTTCATTCGGCGGTGGCGCAGGCCGAGGCGGGTGGCAGTCGATATTGGCTGGCGGAACTACACCGGCGAATTGCACAACTTCTCGTCCTTGACGGCGCGGCAGCTGGCCAGGTGGCATCTGCCCTTGAGAAGAGCCTCAATACTGCAGCCGAGCAAAATGCCGTGCCCATCCTCATCGCGGCCTACGAGACGCTCAGCGCGTCAAATCTCTCGCCCGTACTGTTTCGGAGCTACAACGACCGTGTCGAAGCGGCAAGGAAGTCGATTGAGCCCGGCGAACCGCTGATCGTCAACCCTGAGCCGGAACTGCGGGCCAGCCGATAGTGGAACAATATGAGCGCCTTGGTCCTCCGGCAGACGAAGCGCTGACGTATCTGATGTCGATGCGCCAAGCGTTGGGAATCACCCGTATTGCGGACATTACCGGCCTGGACCGTCTCGGCATCCCGGTCGTGCAGGCAACGAGGCCGTTCTCGTTTTCAAACGCGGTCGCGCAGGGAAAGGGTGCCAGCCTGGCTCGCGCTGCCATATCGGCCATTTTGGAATCCGCTGAGAGCTTTTTCGCCGAGCGCATCGAATATCTTGATGCAGCTTACGCTTCGGCCAGGTTACTCGGGATACCCTACGGGCGATTTGAGACGTGGCTGCGAGAGCCCGCCCCTGCTGATTGGCGCGGCCGAGAAATCGCTTGGATGGAGGCGGAGAACCTGCTGGGCGGCGGCCGCGACTTCGTTCCGCTGGAATTGGTGCACACGGCCTATCTCGTACCGCCCACCCCCTGTGACGGAATTTTCACGCCAACGACAACCGGACTGGCGGCCGCGCTTGATGAAGCAGACGCCATCATACACGGCATATTGGAATGCGTCGAACGCGATGCGATCGCCCGCGCTCTCAAGACGCATGGTTTTCTGCAACACCAGCGAATCGATCCAGCGACCATCGATGACGCAAGGGTCGTGGCCCTTTTGGATGAACTTGCACGAAAGGACATGATCGTCGGCCTTTGGTTTGCGCCGTCGCCTGTTGGCCTGCCTGTGATTTGGTGCCATCTGATGGAGAGCAATCCTCGCGAGACGGCATTGCTCCATCTGCCGGCCGACGGCTCGGCCGCTGCATTCGATCCGGCGGCAGCTGCCGTCCAAGCGATCCATGAGGCGGCGCAGGCGCGGCTTGCGGCGATCTCGGGTGCGCGCGACGACATGACCCGGGCGTCTTATCCGAAATATCCCGACTGGCAGCTTATCGAGGCGCACCGCCAGCTGATCATCGGCGGCCGCAAGGACGTGAGTTTCGCCCGCCAGCCTGCCGATCGAGCGGCGAGCGGGCAGACCTTGCGTGGCAGTCTTCTCGCACGACTGGAGGAAAGCGGAATCAGCGCGGTGTATCTGATCCGCCTCAACACCAGCCCTTGGAACCGACTGTCGGCCGTCAGGATAGTTATCCCGCAATTGTACCCTTTAGTGGAGTGACCGGATGCGACCTCGGCTCGTTTTCACCGGCCCCACGCTACCGCATCCAGAGGCACAGCAGGTGGCCGACGTTATCTGCCTGGCACCTGCGGTGCAAGGCTCGATCATAGCCGCGGTGCAGCGTTATGACCCGGCTGCAATTGTCATCATAGACGGCGCTTTCCAGGCTGAGCCGGCAGTGAGGCACAAGGAAATACTGTGGGCGATCAGCCAGGCCATCCCGGTGATTGGTGCTGGAAGCATGGGAGCCCTGCGAGCCGCCGAGCTTTACCCGTACATGCACGGCGTTGGCCTTATCTATCGATGGTACCGCCGCTTTGCTTTTCTGCCTGATGACGCAGTGGCAGTGCTGTACGGTCCGAAGGCGGTGAATTTTTCGCCATTAACGCACGCTTTGGTTGATTTGCGAATGACCATCCGCGCCGCTTTGAGGCGGAACCTGATCTCCACCGATTTGTCAGGAAAGCTTGAGAACGCGGCCCGGAACCTCAATTTTAGGGAACGTACGCTGTCGCGAATGGTCCGCGAGGCATTACCGGAAGCCGGTGACCATGATATCGAAGCCTGCCGGCAAATTCTCGCAGGGGCTTTCGTTCAGCAAAAGAAACGCGACGCACTGTCAGCTATGCAACTCATGCACGAAAATGCATTCGTGCCGGCGGAATTGAAGAGTTTCAGAATGACGGTCGCGTTTGCCCAAGATTTGGAGGACGCCGGCTTAGCAATCTGACGACAGAGTTGCCGGTGATACCTGGTGCAATTTACGAAGTGCAGGCTTCGTGCTAGTGTCGCCGACTATGAGAGGGGCCGCGCAGGGTCGGGCGGGGATGTCGGCTGGAACACGCTTCCTGCTATATCCACAAGCGCCTTACGTTTCTGGTTACGAGAAACCCGAGGTGGTCTGGATTTCAACATCGCCTGGTTTGATCCATGCGGGCCCGGAGGATCATCGTATATACGTGCGTGATCCCGTGCTGGACAAGCAGCCGTACGAATATCCCTACCTGCCGCCCTTCGTCGGCGCGTATTTTCCACCAGCCGAACCCGGCTTTGATGGTCATTTCGACCAGCTCTCTCTTCAGTCGCGTCAGTTCCTGGCAGCCCATGCGTTCGCGGCTGCGAGCCGGGTGCTCGACATCTGGGAAAGCTATCTGGGCAAACCGATTATCTGGTACTTCGCCGAAACATACGAGCGGCTTGAGATCATTCCCTGGATTGAGTGGGAGAATGCGCAATCGGGGTATGGCTATCTGGAGCTTGGCCGCGAGCGCGGAGCCGACGGGCACGGCCATCCGTACGCTCTCAACTTCGACGTGATCGCGCATGAAATAGGTCACTCCATACTCTTTTCTCTCTTCGGGATGCCCATGAAAGGCCTGCAGGACGGCGACTTCGGGCCGTTCCACGAAGCCAACGCCGATCTTATTTCGCTGCTTTCGTTCCTGCATTTCGACAGCGGGATGGATCGATTGTTACGGCATAGCCAGGCAAACCTGCTTGTCCTCAACGAGCTCAACCGCATCGCCGAATTGACGGGCGACCGCCAGATCCGCCTTGCCAGTAACTCACGCAAGATGACGGAAGTGACCGAAGAGATTCATGACAGGTCTCGGCCATTCACGGGAGCGGTGTTCGATACCCTGGTCGATCTCTACCACGCCGGCCTGGTGGGGCAGGGCCTCGCCGACGAGCGCCTGCTTCGCTTCGACATCAGACAGGTTGGCGAGGCCGACATGCAGAACATCTCTAACTTCACGGGCGATGCATTCCGAGCCCGTCCGTTCCTCTTCAAGACCGAGCTAATCAAGGCGCGCGACGATGTCGCGCTTTCGCTCGCGCGCGCGTGGACGCGCCTCGATGCCGATCATCTCACATTCGCAGTCGCAGCCTCCACCATCATCGAAGTGTCCGAACGCATCCGCCCGGCGATAGCGGCAAGCTTCGAAGAGAACTTCAGATGGCGGGAAATTTTATGAAGCAACGGATAGAGGAGCGCGGAAATGAGTGCCGACTGTCAAAGGCCCACACTAACCTTCCCACAGAGCGCGTACAATGCAACTCAGGTCAGACTCTATGGTATTTCCCCAAACGGAAGCGAATTATTGCTCCCCGGAGAGGAGAAAAGCATTTCGGGGGATCAATTCGATATAGCCGTAAAATCTACAATGGATGACCTCAGTAACAATGAAAAGATTAAAGAGCAATTCCAATATATTAGCCAAAAAGGTAAGCTTACAGATGGTCAAGTAGCCAATTTAATAGCTAAAAGCTCTAGTATATTTCCAGATGGTATTGGATATGCAACACAAATATCTTTGGACATACGAAAGTTCGGATTAATTGTAATTTCAAGCGTAATTTCACTTAACGAAATGGTGAAACAGGAAGCGCCCCTATCATGCGGCATCATCGTGGGTTATTCGTATGAAGGTCATTGCTATGACCTTCCAAAGCCAAAAATCATGCTTATTCCTGCCGCACCTCAACCCATACCTATTGACGACTGCGGATTTGATAAGAAAGCTGACCCTAACGACCGAAATTCAGCAGACAATTATCTTCTCTGGATCGTCGACAAGCTTGATGAGTGCGTGGAATTCGAAATGAACCAGGGGTTCGTCGAACAGATCGTTCTCGATGCAAATCTGCCCGGCAAGCGCTCGCCCACGATGTATGCTTCCCGGATGATGATGGGGCACCGCGGGGGAAGACTCGGCGACTGATAGACGCGAGTGCGCGCATGACCGATCGCGAGTTGTGGTCGGCTACCCCAGTGGCGCTGGTTGCTCGTTTCCTGTCGATAATCGACGGCATGAAACCACTCATGTCCGCGTTTCACACATGATATCAGCGCCGGCCTTTTCGACCGTCAGCTCTTTCGCCGGCGCATCAGCGCCTCGAGCTCGGCGTCGCCGCCTTCCGGCAGCATCAGTCGCACATGCGCGTAGAGATCGCCGTGACCGCCGGCCTTTTCCGGCAGGCCCCTTCCCTTCAGCCGCAGAACCTTGTCCGAGCTCGACCAAGGGGGAACATTGACCGCAATCCTGCCGGTCGGGGTTTCGACCGCCACTTTGGCGCCATGCACCGCATCGGCCAGTTCCACCGGCAGGTCGACATGCAGGTCGCGGCCCTCGACGCGGTAGCGCGGGTGCCGGCGGAAACGGATCTTGACCAGTGCATCGCCCGGCTGCCCCGGTCCTTGCTCACCCTGGCCTTTCAACCGGATGGTCTGACCGTCCTCGACATAGGCCGGCAGCTTGACCGCCACCTTGCGGCCGTCGGGGAACATCGCCGTCACCTTCTGGGCGGTTGCGGCCTCCTCGATGGTGACGTCCAGCGTGACGTTGAGGTCGGCTGCGGTCGGCATCCGGCGGCCGGCGCCCATGCCGGCTCCGCGCTGCTGGCTAAAAGCATCGCCGAAGATCTGGCTGAAGATGTCGCTGTTGCCGTCGAACGGATCACCGCCGGGACGGCCGGTGCGGAATTCGAAATGCGCGCCGCCCGGCCCTTGCTGCCGGCGGAAACCGGAGAAAGGATCGGCGCCGCCGGCCGCACTCTCGAAACCCTGGAACCGCGGTTTGCCTTCGGCGTCGATCTCACCGCGATCGAAAGCCGCCCGGTTCTTCTCGTCGCCGACGATCTCGTAAGCCTGGTTGGCGGCGGCAAAACGCTCCTTTGCCTTGGGATCCGGATTCTGGTCCGGATGATACTTCTTGGCGAGCTTCCGGTACGCCGATTTTATGTCCTTGGCCGATGCGTTCTTGGCAACGCCCAGCACCTCATAGGGGTCGCGCATGCTTACTGCCCTGGAGAAGGAGTGGTTCCATGATCGCCTCCTATATGCGCTTGCATAGGAAGAAATTCCAGTGGTTTACCACTATGTCTCCGGCGGAAAATCAGAGCGCCTTGAAATCCTGCATTCGCCAGGCGTTGCCGCCGGCCAGGCATACTTCGCCTTTGAACAGCGCGACGCCGTCGAAGCTCTCGCGTGAAGCGGTGAAGCGACGGCATGTCTCGCCGTTAGCCCTGAATTCCGCGAGCTCGGTGATGGAGCCGCGCGAGCCGGTATCGGCATTCGCCCACGGAACGGCCTGCCCGGCCAGTTGCTCGACGTCGGCGGAGGACACGGCGTTGCGGATCGTGGCCTGGTCGGAGGCGCGGTCCTGATCGAGCGGCGTGACCGAGGCCGGCGTGCTCGAGGTGAGTATCGAGCGGTCGACCTCCGTCTGCTCCAGACTGAAGCCGCCCCCGCCACAGGCGGCAAGCGGCAGGATGATTGTCACGATCATGGCTTTGGCGCTGGCCGAAGCGATAACACTCCATTGCCCACTGTCAAAAGCTTGCGCGATACGCGACAATCGGCAATCTCCCCAGCCGGCGACAAATTTGGGAAAACTATGAGCGAAACCGGGTTAACAAGCGGTGACTTTACCGAGGCAGCGGAGCCGTTCCGGCTTTTTGCGGCGTGGCTCGACGACGCGACAAAGAGCGAGATCAACGACCCCAACAGCGTGGCGCTGGCGACGGTCGACGCCGAGGGTATGCCGAATGTGCGCATGGTGCTGCTCAAGGGCTTCGATGAGGGCGGCTTTGTCTTCTACACGAATTTCGAGAGCGCCAAGGGCCGCGAGATCCTGGGCAGCATGAAAGCGGCGATGTGCTTCCACTGGAAATCGCTGCGCCGGCAGGTGCGGGCGCGCGGCCCGGTGGAGATCGTCACCGACGCCGAAGCCGATGCCTATTACGCGACGCGCCCGCGCGGCAGCCGCATCGGCGCGTGGGCCTCCAAGCAGTCGCGGCCGCTGGAAAGCCGCTTCGCGCTGGAAAAGGCGGTCGCCGAATACACGGCGCGCCACGCGATCGGCGACATCCCGCGGCCAAAACACTGGTCGGGCTTCCGCATCGTGCCGCAGACCATCGAGTTCTGGCACGACCGTCCGTTCCGGCTGCACGACCGTGTCGTCTTTTCGCGCAACGCCGAGGGCGGCTGGGACAAGGTGAGGCTTTATCCGTAGAGGACGATGCGGCAATCCTTGACGAACCACTTTGGTTCACTAATAATCATAATGAACCAGAGGAATGTGGCCATGACGGCTTTTACCGTGCGCGTTCGTGACGAAACTGCAGACCGGCTAGACCGGCTTGCCGAGAAGCTCGACCGCTCGCGCTCCTACGTGGCTGCGAAGGCCATTGAGGATTTTGTAGCCCGTGAGGAATGGCAACTCGCCGAGATAGAGGCAGGATTGGCTGAAGCCTCGCAAGGCGATCTTGCGGGTGCCAGCGACGTAGAGGCTGTCGTTAGAAAATACGTTAAATCCACCCGCCAGGCATGAGCCATAAGCGAATCCGCTGGACCAAGCGGGCGTTGCGGCGGCTTGATGAAATCGGCACGCATGTTGAGAAAGACAATCCGGAGGCGGCCGCGAGGATCATTGCGCGTATCGTAACGGCGGCGGAACATCTCACCGAACAGCCGGCGATGGGGCGCATCGGGCGCATCAAGGGGACACGGGAACTCGTCTTGGTCGATGTGCCGTATATCGTCCCTTGTCGCATCGACGGCGAAACTGTCGAAATCCTCACCGTCATGCACGCCGCGCAGCGCTGGCCGCAGACCATGTAAGTCGCATCGAGACACAGGAGATCAGGCTCCTGCGCGACCCATGCCGGGCTATAGAGACCTGGCGTTTCCAATCCCACGATCACGATCTCGTGTGCGTGAAACGTTCCAGCGTGCCGCAACGAACCAGGAAAGGGCTCAACGCGCCGCTGGCGCAAATTCAGGAGGAAGCAATGCATTCACTCAGGTTGGTCACGATAGCCGGTCTCGTCGGCCTTTTCGCTTCGCAGGCCTTTGCGGAGGAGGCGATGGGGACAATGACGATGATGAAGGGTGGGGAGGTCATGGCGATCATGCCCGATGGGCATATGGGCACCATGATGCCAGACGCGAAGATGAGCGCCGAAATGATGAAAATGGCGAAACCGATCAAGCATTGCATGATGTTGATGACCGACGCCAAAGGCAAGACATTCATGATCGACACGTCTTCGGCAAAGGCCCAGGCCGAACGTAAAAAAATGGCGATGTGACAAAAAATGGCGATGTGACAAAGAGAGCATGGCGAAACCGCCCGTCGGTTGCTGCCGGCGGGTCCACGATGCGAGACAAGGCCGGACGGTCTAGGCCTTTTTCCTGGTCATGAAGGCCGTCAAGGCGGCGCGGGCCTCATCGGATGTGAGCCGCTCGCGGAAATGGTGGCTTTCCTTGCCGATGCGTTCGACAAGGTCGTCGCGCGAGCCGCGCATCAGGTCGCGCGCGATCCTTAGCGCTTGCGGCGGTTTGGCCGAGATCTGGCCCGCGGCCGCCAATACCGATGCTTCGAGTGCCTCTTCCTCGACCACCTCGTAGATCAGCCCGGCGGCCTTGGCGCGCTCGGCCGAAAAGCCCTCGCCGAGGCCAAGCAGCGCGAAGGCGCCTTGCCGGCCAAGGATCTGCGGTGCGAGCAGGCTCGATCCGGCCTCCGGCACAAGGCCGAGATCGACGAAGGGCGTCCGGAACATTGTGCGCGGCGTGGCGAAGGTCAGGTCGCAATGCAGGTTGAGCGTGGTGCCGATACCGACCGCAATGCCGTCGACGCCGGAAACCATCGGCTTCTCCGCTTTGGCCAGCGCCATCAGGAAATCCCAGACTTCGGTGCCGCTGTCGCCGCCCGAGGCGACGACCATGAAATCGGCAAGGTCGTTACCGGACGAGAAGGCACCGGGCACGCCGAGAAAGACATGGACGCGGATTGCCGGATCGGCGTCGCCGCCGACAAGAGCCGCCGACATCGTCGCGTACATAGCGCGGGTCAGGGCGTTCTTCTTGTCCGGACGGTTCATGCGGATGATCTGGATGGCACCCTGGCGTTCGACGAGGATGTGGTCTGTCACGGATTGGTCCTTTGTGAATTTGGGCCTTTGTGAATTTCGGCGCGTGCGAACGTCAGGCTGAAATCAGCGCTTTGCCGGCAACGGCAAGGCTGTAGGCGCCGCCGATGACGCGCTCCTTGAGCGCGCCCACTTCGCCAAGCAGGTTCTCGGCGAAGAACCGACACAGCGCGATGCGGCTTTGGTCGGCAAGCGCGCCGCGCGCCAGATAGGCGCCGCCGGCGGCAAGCGAGATCAGCCTGAGATAAGGTGTGGCGCCCGCCAACGCCTCGTCCGGACGGCCTTCAGCCTGCAGGTCTTGCAGGAAACGGCTCGCCTGTGACAGGTCATCAAGCGCCTGGTCGAGGCGATCGGCGGTGCGGCCAAAGCCTTCAAGGTTCGACGCTCGCACCGCATCGGCGACGGCCTTGAGCTCGGCGATGTAGCCATGCACATGCTGACCGCCGCCGAGCGGCAGCTTGCGCGTCACCAGATCGATCGCCTGGATGCCATTGGTGCCTTCGTAAATGGGTGCAATGCGCGCGTCGCGATAAAGCGCTGCTGCCCCCGTCTCCTCGATGAACCCCATGCCGCCATGCACCTGCAGCCCAAGCGAGGCGACCTCGACGCCAACATCGGTGGAAAACGCCTTGGCCAGCGGCGTCAAAAGATTGGCGCGCTCCTGCCAGTGCTTTGCATCCTCGCTCCGCGACGCGAGATCGATGGCGTGGGCGCAGGAATAGCAGATGGCGCGGGCAATCTGGGTCAGCGCCTTCATGGTTAGAAGACTGCGCTGGATGTCGGGGTGATGCACGATCGGCGCCATGCCGGCACCGCGATAGCTTGCCGCCTTGCCTTGCCGGCGGTCGTTTGCATAGGCGAGCGCCTTTTGCATCGCCGCCTCAGCGACCGCGACGCCCTGCATGCCGACGGCAAGGCGCGCATTGTTCATCATGGTGAACATGCAGGCGAGGCCCTTGTTCTCCTCGCCGACCAGCCAGCCGATCGCGCCGGGCGCAGCGCCTTCGAAGCCATCGCCATAGATCATCGTGCAGGTCGGCGAAGCGTGGATGCCCAGTTTGTGCTCCAGCCCGGAGCAGAAGACGTCGTTGCGTGCGCCCAGCGCGCCATCGTCTCCGACGAGGAATTTCGGTACCAGGAACAAAGACAGGCCGCGCGTGCCGGGCGGTGCGTCCGGCAGCCGCGCCAGCACCAGATGGATGATGTTGTCGGTGAAATCGTGCTCGCCATAGGTGATGAATATCTTTTGCCCGAAGATGCGGTAGGTGCCGTCGCCGGCCGGTTCGGCGCGGGTTCGCAAGGCATTCAGGTCCGAGCCTGCCTGCGGCTCGGTCAGGTTCATGGTGCCCATCCATTCGCCGGAGACCAGCTTTTCCAGATATCTGGCCTTGAGTGCCTGCGAACCATGCTTGTCGAGTGCTTCGACCGCGCCCATGGTCAGCGTCGGGGCGATGCCGAACGCCATCGAGGCGGAGTTCCACATTTCAAGCGCGGCGACGCCGAGCGTGGCCGGCAGCGCCTGGCCGCCATACGCTTCCGGCGCCGACAGCGCATTCCAGCCACCGCCGATCCAGCGGCGATAAAGTTCCTTCCAGCCGGGCGGGGTAGTGACGGCAGCGCCGTCGAGCACCGAGCCGTGCCGGTCGCCGATCGTGTAAAGCGGCGCCACCTCCTCGCTGGCGAAGCGGCCGGCCTCGGCCAGAATGGCGTCGACGACGTCCTCGCCGAGTTCGCCAAAGTTGCCGGCGTCGAGCGCCGGCTTCAGGCCGGCGACATGCTTCAGGGTGAAGGCGATTTCCTCGACCGGTGCCCGATACATGGCGCTCGCTCCTCCTCAGTCCGGCCGCCCTCAGTTCGAAAGGTCTACTTAAGACCCGTGCCGAGGCAAAATCATCTGCTTTCGGCCTCCCTGGCGATCTTCTTTTTACGTAAACGTCAAACTTTGTCACGCGGATTTTGCCAATTGCTGCGACGCAGGCTAAATTCGGCAAAAGCCGGGATAAGTTCAACCGGCGGAATCAGGAACACCGGATCGGACCGTCCGTGCTCGCCAGACCTGACGCCTATCGCTGCATCGAATGCGGCCTGCCCTACCGGGCGGCCGGGTTTCGCTATCATGAAGGTAAGATGGAGAACGGAGCAGCCTATTGGTCTGATCGCGGCATATTGTGCTCGCCGCAATGCTCGCTCGCCCATCACCGTAAGCGCGAGACGGCGGGAACGCTGTCGCAAGTGCCGGCGCCCGACCCGTTTCAAACCCGCTCTCGACATTGACGACCATCAAAACCATCGACGGAGAAGCTGTCCGAGCCGTGGCGTCCCCGGGCCGCGATCGAGAGCATTTCCTTAACCATGGCGGTTCAGTATTTGGCTTTGGCCAGCAAGGATCTGCTGTTTGAAAACGCCGGCGCGCCCCCTTGTCCGCTCAGCGCTCCTCCTTGTCGCGGCCGCGATGACGCTGGCGCTGACGCCGGCAAAGGCCTCGGATTTTTCCGAACCTTGGAAGGATGCGGACCGGGCGCTGGTCGTCGACGCCTACGAATACAATTCCATCGACTGGACCCGGCTAGCCGACGACAAGCGTCTTGTCGGCTTCATCAACAAGGCATCGGACGGAATGCCGCCACCCTATTTCTGTTTCGGCGACGAGACCGAGCTGCGGCTGTGCAAGACGCTTTGGAAACGCCATGCGATGGCACAGGAACTGTTCCAGACGCGCAAGGTGGTGGCCAAGGCACTGGGCCTGAAATGGGGTGCCTATCATCTCGCCCGCCCCGGCAACCCCGTGGGACAGGCCAATAATTTCATCAATTTCGTGAAACCCGGGCCGGATGACCTGCTTGCCCTCGATATCGAGGACGATGACCCCACCCAATGGATGTCGCTCGAGGATGCCGAGGAATTCGTGCGCCATGTGCATCGTCGGGTTGGCCGCTTTCCGGTGCTCTACACCAACGGCACGACAGCCCGGCATATCGCCGACAACAAGTATAAATACCCGCTCCTGTCCCGGCTGCCGCTGTGGTATGCGCGCTACAAGCCAGACATCGGCCTGCATTTTCCGATGGGCAACTGGCAGGGCTATGCGCTCTGGCAGTTTTCGGCGCGAGCAAATTGCGGCCGGTTCCGCTGTCCCTACCGGGTCGCGGGCACACCCAACGATATCGACGTCAGCGTCGCGCCGATGAACGCGACGGAATTGCGCGCGCAGTGGCCGTTCGGCGGCCTGATCGACGTGCAGCCGGATTATCTCGCCTTGATACCGGTGCCGCTCTCACGCGAGGCGGGGCTCGCTGGCACTGCCATGACCTACGCCACCGTGGCAGCACCCCCGAGCCTCGAGCAACTGGTCGCGGTATTCAGGGCGCGCTTGGCCAGCTTCAGCAGCGGCTTTCAAATGCCGGCTGCGAAGACGGCGCCGAGCCTTCCCCGCGGGATTGCCGAATATGTCGCCTGGATGCGAAACGAAAAGCGTGCGGCATCGGACCCTGGAATTGTCTCCGCCGCCGGTGCGGTCAGCACCGTCTCGACCGAATTCTACCGCGGCCTGCACTGAGGCCGGAGGCCGCCTGAAGCGTCAGTTCGACTGCTCGCGCGCCAGTGCCAGCCAGCCAATATCACGGCGGCAAAAGCCTTGCGGCCAGTCGATCCTGTCGAGCGCGGCGTAAGCCTTCTTCTGCGCCTCGCCGACGGTGCGGCCGGTCGCCGTGATGTTGAGCACGCGACCGCCATTGGCGACGAGTGCGCCGCCGTTTATCGCGGTGCCGGCATGAAATATCTCGACGCCCTCACCCGCCGCCGCCTCGACACCGCGGATGACCGAGCCCTTTTCCGGCGTTCCGGGATAACCCCTGGCCGCCATCACCACGGTGAGCGCCGCGTCGTCGCGCCAGCGCACCGAGGTGTGCGCCAGTTGGCCGTCAGCGGCGGCGTTGAGCAGGACGAGCAGATCGTCCTTCAGCCGCATCATCAGCACCTGGCATTCCGGGTCGCCGAAACGGGTGTTGTATTCGATCAGCTTCGGCCCCTTGTCAGTAATCATCAGCCCGGCGAACAGCACGCCGGAAAACGGAGCGCCTGTTTCAGCCATGCCGCGCATGGTCGGCTCGACGATCTCGCGCATGGTTCGGTCGATCATCTCCGGCGTCATCACCGGCGCCGGCGAATAGGCGCCCATGCCGCCGGTGTTCGGGCCGGTGTCGCCGTCACTGAGGCGCTTATGGTCCTGCGCCGTGCCAAAGGGCAGCGCGGTGGTGCCGTCGCACAGGCAGAAGAAACTTGCTTCTTCACCGACGAGAAACTCCTCTACCACCACTTCTGTGCCGGCTTGGCCGAAGGAGCCATCAAAACAGGCGTCGAGCGCGGTCCGCGCCTCGTCAAGCGTCATGGCGACGGTGACGCCCTTGCCGGCAGCTAGGCCGTCGGCCTTGATGACGATCGGCGCACCCGTCTTCTCGACATACGCCCTGGCCGAAGCCAGATCGCCGAAGCGGCCATAGGCGGCGGTCGGGACGCCGTATTTGGCGCAGAGGTCTTTGGTGAAACCCTTTGATCCTTCCAGCCGTGCCGCCGCCTTTGACGGGCCGAAGACGCGGATGCCCTCGGCGCGCAGGTCGTCGGCAATGCCGGCGACCAGCGGCCCTTCCGGCCCAACCACGACGAGGTCTATTTCATTCTCGCGGCAAAACCGGGCCACCGCCGTGTGATCCGCAATATCGAGCCTCACCAGCTCGGCTTCGCGGCCGATCCCCGGATTGCCGGGCACCGCATAGAGTTTGGTCAGCAGCGGTGACGCCGCCATCTTCCATGCCAGCGCATGTTCTCGTCCGCCGGAGCCGATCAGTAAAACACGCATGCCCAGATTCCTCGTCATTCCAAGACCAGGACTGCGCTATTGCGCCGCGCCCGACGGGTCAAGACATTTGGCTGCCGAAGCGCCGATTGCGCGCGGCGAGCGTGCGGGGGCTGCTTGACGCTTGACGGCATTCGCCTCTGCTGCCACTTCAGCAAAATGGAAACCGTCCAGTCGAAAGCGGCCCAGGGCCGCGTCGCCGATGCGCCGAGCGGCCACTGGGTCTATCGCGCGCTGCCGCGGGGGTTGTGGCCCTATGCGCAGCTTGCCCGGTGGGACCGGCCGATCGGCTGGCAATTGCTGCTGTGGCCATGCTGGTGGTCGGCTGCACTTGCCGCGAGCGCCTATCCGCGTCTGACGGATCCGCTGCTCTCGCTGCTGCCGTCGCCGTGGTACCTGCTGCTGTTTTTTCTCGGTGCGTTCGCCATGCGTGGCGCCGGCTGCACCTACAATGATTTGGTCGACGAGGACATCGACAACCAGGTGGAACGCACGCGCTCGCGGCCGCTGCCGGCCGGCAAGGTCACGCGCCGACAGGCCTGGATGTTTGTTGTCCTGCAGGCACTGGTCGGCCTCGCTGTGCTTTTGCAGTTCAACAGCTTTGCCATCTCGCTGGGCATCGGCTCGCTGGTCATCGTCGCCATCTATCCGTTCATGAAGCGATATACCAATTGGCCGCAACTGGTTCTCGGCCTTGCCTTTTCCTGGGGAGCGCTGATGGGATGGGTGGTCGAGTTCGGCGATCTCGATGGGCCGGCAATCATGCTCTACATCGGCTCGATTCTGTGGGTGATCGGCTACGACACGATCTATGCGCATCAGGACAAGGAAGACGACGCCATCGTCGGCGTGCGCTCGACGGCGCGCCTGTTCGGCGATAACACCAAAGCCTGGCTGGCCGGGCTTTATGGCGGAGCGCTGGTCTGCTTCGCCATTGCCTTTGCCTCGGCGCAGGCACCGGTGCCGGCGCTCGCCGGGCTGATCGCCGCCGGCGCGCATATGGCGCGGCAGATCGCCGTGCTCGACATCGACGATCCGGACCAGTGCCTGAGGCTGTTCAGATCGAACAACCAGGTCGGCTGGCTGATCTTCCTCGGGCTGATCGGCGGCGCAGCCTGGGTGGCGCTGAAGCCGCTGGTTTAGCTACTCTCGCGAAATCAGCTCCTCGCCGCCGATGACCAGCCTGAGGCCGAGATCGCCGGCGCGGCGGCGGGCGAGGAAGCGCGGGCGGCGCATGGTCGAGACGCGACCCTTGCGGCGGTCCTGCGCCGGCAGCGCCTTGATGGCGGCGCCAAGCGATTCTTCCAGCGTGCGGGCAATGCCGTCGGCCTCGATCAGCAGCATCGGCAGGCGGTAGGCGTCGGCCCAGGCGCGCCAGTCGGCGGCGACATCGTCGAGATCGTCGGCGACCAGCAGCGGCACCGACAGCATCGGGTCGTTGTGCAGAAGCTCGAGCGTCACTGTGACATTGCCATCCGGATCCTCCATGGCGCGGGCGGCGACGCCGCGAAACGCGTTGGCGGGCAGAGCGATGATCGCCGGCACGCCGCTCATCTCCAGCGTGCGGCGGATAACCGCGCCGCGCTGGTCGATGGTGAAGGTAACGTCGCCATAGTCGTCACGCGTCGCGTAGCTCACCACCTGCGGCAGGCGGAATGGATCAAGGCGCATATTGCGCCCGGCCCAGACTGGCTTCAGTCCAGTGTTCATGTCGTGCCTTTCCTGTTTCTCCTGAGAGCCGGTGTTTCCGGTTCTCCGGGCCGGTTTTCCCAGCCTCGTTGTGGAGAAACATTAGCGCGAGCTTCTTATCCTCGCGCTTAAGAAAGTCGGTTAAATTTTGCTGATCCGGGGCGGATGGTTATCGGATTGCGAACCGGCGCAGGCCGGCGAAAGGATCAGATAACCTTACCGGGATTCATGATGCCGGCCGGGTCGAACGCGGCCTTCACCCGGCGCATCAGCTCGATCGTCATCGGCGGTGCCGTCGCGATCAATTCGTCCCGCTTCAACTGGCCGATGCCGTGCTCGGCCGAGATGGAGCCATGAAACGAGCGCACGACGTCGTGCACGGCCTTATTCATGACGTGGTAAAGGCCGAGAAACGCTTCGTCATCGCCGTCGACCGGCCGGGAGATGTTGTAGTGCAGGTTGCCGTCGCCCATGTGGCCGAAGCAGACGACGCGTGCGCCGGGACTGACCGACTGCACGGCACCGGCGGCCTTTTCGATGAATGGCGGGATTGACGCCACCGGCACCGAGATGTCGTGCTTGATCGAGGCACCTTCCGGTTTCTGCGCCTCGGGCAGCACCTCGCGGAAATTCCAGAACGCGTCGCCCTGGGCAATGCTTGCCGCGATCACCGCATCGCCGACGATGCCTTGCTCGAGGCCTGCCTCCAGCACCTCCTCGATCAGGGCCCTGGCATCGTCGGCCGAACGGCCCGACGAGAACTGCATCAGCACATACCACGGCCAATCGCCGGCCAGCGGCCGCACCACGCCTTGCGCGTGGGCAAGCGTAAAGTCGTAGGGCCTCTGGCCGATCAGCTCGAAGCCGGTGAGCGCTGCCCCGGCACGATCCATCGCCAGGCTGAACAGCGACAGTGCCGCCTCCGGCGATGACAGGCCGGCAAACGCCACCTCGCGCCCCTTCGGCTTGGGGAAAAGCTTGAGCACGGCGGCGGTGATGATGCCGAGCGTGCCTTCCGCGCCGACGAACAGGTTCTTCAAATCGTAACCGGTATTGTCCTTTTTCAGCTTGCGCAGATCGTCGAACACTTCGCCGGTCGGCAGCACCACTTCGACGCCGAGGCACAGCTCGCGCGCATTGCCGTAGGCAAGCACGCCGGTGCCGCCGGCGTTGGAGGAGAGATTGCCGCCGATCTGGCAGGAACCTTGCGCGGCAAGTGACAGCGGAAACAGCCGGTCGGCGGCATCGGCCGCTTCCTGCAGCGTCTGCAGGATGACGCCGGTTTCGACCGTCACCGTGTTTGACAGCGTATCGATCTCGCGGATGCGGTTCAGCCGCGACAGCGACAGCACGATCTCGCGGCCGGATGCGTCCGGCACCTGGGCACCGACCAGCCCGGTGTTGCCGCTTTGCGGCACGATGGGCGTGCCGGTTTCGGTCGCCAGCCGCATGATGCGGCTGACCTCCTCGACGGTCCCCGGCCTCAGCACCAAAGCCGTCCTGCCATGCCAAAGTCCGCGCCGCTCGGTGAGGTAAGGCGCGATGTCCTGCTGGTCGCGCAGCGCATATTTGTCGCCGACGATTGCCGCAAAGCGCGCGACGACAGCGGGGTCGAGGTCGGGGGAAATGTCGTTCATGGGTGGAAACTATGGTGCCCAATCCATCTTGTCACGAGGGGCGATCTTGTCACGCGGGGCGGCGGCGCGCGAAAGCCTGTCGTTGATCGCCTCGCCCAGCCCGTCGAACGGTATCGGCTCGACGGCGATGGTTCTGGCGCCGCTGCGATCGAGATCCTGCAGATGGGCGAAGAGATTGCTCGCTGCCTCGCGCAGGTCGCCGGTCTCCGACAAATTGCGCAGTGCGGCTGCATCGCGCCAGCCTTCGGCACGGCTGCGGCCGAAGGCCAGCAGGGCTTCGCCCGGTGCGACCTCCGCAGCATTGAGCCGCACCGCCGCACCTGGTGCATAGTGCGAGGCGAGCATGCCGGGCGCCTCGATGGCCGAAGCGCCGCGCAGCAACTTCACCCCGGCGACCGCTTCGATCTCTCCGGCGGCAATGCCGCCCGGCCGCAGCAGCCGCGGCTTTCCAGCTTCGACCTTGAGGATGGTCGATTCCAGCCCGACCGGCGTCGCGCCGCCATCGACCACCAGCTTGATCCTGGGGCCGAGGTCGGCGGCCACGGCTTCCGCCGTCGTGGCGCTGATCCTGCCCGAGGAATTGGCGCTGGGCGCCGCCAGCGCGCGACCGAGCCTGGCGATCAGCTCGCCGCCAAAGCCTTTCGGCATGCGCAGCGCGATGGTGTCCAGCCCTGCGGTGACCAGCGGATGAATGCCGTTGCCGGGCCGTTGCGGCAGCACGAGCGTCAGCGGCCCCGGCCAGAATGCCTGCGCCAATCTTTCCGACAGCGGATCGAACAGCGCGATGCGCTCGGCCATCGCCGGATCGGCAACATGGGCGATCAGCGGGTTGAAGCGAGGTCGGCCCTTGGCTTCGAAGATACGAGCCACGGCAACGCCGTTGGTCGCGTCGCCGGCCAGCCCATAGACGGTCTCGGTCGGGATGGCGACGACATCGCCGCTCTCGAGCAGCGCCAACGCCCTTTCCATCGCCTCGCCGACGGCACGAATTTCAGCCACTGTCGTCACCTCACAGATGCGGGTGCCTAATACGGCGACGCCGGGCGGGCAAGCCCAGGCGTCGGCGAATCGCAAATCGCTAAAATGCTATGTTTCCTCGCAAGCCGGCATCAATTGCCCTCGGCTAGGGTGCCGTCTTCTTGGACAAGGGGAACTATCATGCTTTCGATGCGTATCGTTGGCGCGCTTGGCCTGGCGGTTATGGCCGGCACGGCGCAGGCTTCATCGCTCGTTTTTGTCGGGCAGACGACTGAAACGCCGTCGGTGGTAAGTGCCAGCGCCCTCGAACGGGCGAAAACACCGTCGATCGTCGCGCTCGGCGAGAAGTTGCCTGACGTCAATGAAAACGTCACCGATGAAAAGGTCGCGGCAATCCCGAGCCAGCCGAGTCATGGCTTCGACGGAAGCCCGATGATCATTCGCGGCGGTATCGTCGGCGATGCCTTTGCAACGCCCGCGCCCAAAGCCGCGCCGGCCACCGCTGCCGCGCCCGCCGCGAACAGCAAGGCCGATCCAAAGGTCGCCAGCAAAACCCCTGAGCCGGCCGCGCCGCAGCCTGCGCCGCTAGCAGCTCCCGATCAGCCCAAATAGCGCCTGAAGCACAAGCGATGATTTTTTCGCGGATGTCAGCCGGCTATTTTCGAGAAATCGGCGACCCGGTCCGTCGCCGCGCGGATGCGGGCGAGCAATGCCAGGCGATTGGCGCGCACCGCCTGGTCCTCATCGTTTACCAGGACTTTCTCAAAGAATGAATCAACTGGCTCGCGCAACACGCTAAGCGCCAGCATGGCGGCGGAAAAGTCTTCGTTTTGAATTGCTTCGCCGGCTTGCCTCTCGGCCTGATTCACCGCGGCGAACAAGGTTTTTTCGGCGTTCTCCCGGAACAGAGCCGGCTCAACGCTGCTTGCGATGGCTGTCCCCTTCTTCTCTTCGGCAGCCACAATGTTGGCCGCGCGCTTGGTGCCGGCAAGCAGGTTTTTGCCGTCCTCGGTGTCGAGGAAGGAGCCGAGCGCCTCGACACGGCGGACGATCCGCAGGAGGTCGTCGTTGGACGATTGGCCGATCTCCCCCCTAGAGGGGGAGATGCCCGGCAGGGCAGAGGGGGGCGCGACAGAATGAGAGGCTGGCGGGACAGCGCCCCCCTCTGTCGGCTTCGCCGACATCTCCCCCTCTAGGGGGGAGATTGGGCGCGAACCTGCCGCCAACACCGCGTCGATCAGATCATGCCGCGCGCCCTGGTCGCGGAGATAGACCTTTAGGCGATCGTGGAAGAAGGCGAGGAGGTCGGCAATTATCTCAGCCGCGGAGTGGTCTGGCAGTTCGATGCCACGTACCTCCGAGGACAGCGAACCTGCTTGTTCACTGATCAAATCATCGGCTGATCCCACACCGGTCGTGAAATCACCCCCATCGTCAGCTCGCCAGACCACCGAAAACCGATTACCGCCATTGAAGGTAAGCCCGAATAGCGCGTTTAAAAACTGGCGCTGGAGCGGCAGTCTTACCCCATTCTCGACCAAAATTCTTACCACCCCCAGCGCCGCTCTTCTCAACGCATAGGGGTCCTTCGATCCCGTCGGCTTTTCATCAATGGCCCAGAACCCGACCAGCGTATCAAGCTTGTCGGCCAGCGCGACGGCAACCGACACCGGATCGGTCGGCACGTGATCGGACGGTCCTTGCGGCTTGTAGTGTTCCTCGATCGCCGCGGCGACGGAAGGATGCTCGCCCTGCAGCAGTGCGTATTTGCGGCCCATGGCGCCTTGCAGTTCCGGAAATTCTCCGACCACCTCGGTGGTGAGATCGGCCTTGGCCAGGACTGCAGCGCGGCGTGCGAGCGCGGGAATCTCCCCCCTTGAGGGGGAGATGTCGCCGAAGGCGACAGAGGGGGTCGGCTCGCGTGGAGCGCCGACTTCCTCTTTCTTCGAAAGGCCAGATCGCGTCGCGCCAGCCGAAGCGACCCCCTCTGGCCTGCCGGCCATCCCCCCCTCAAGGGGGGAGATGGCGCGCACCACGACCGGCGCCAGTTCTTCCGCCAGCCGCTTGATGCGCTCCACCCGCTCGCCCTGTGTGCCGAGCTTGGCGTGGAAGGTGACGCCGAGATGGTCGAGGCGGGCCATGCGCTGGTCGAGCGGTTTGTTCAGATCGAGCCCGAATTTTTCCGCCGATGCCTGCAACTGGTCGAGATCCGGCAGGTCGCCCTGGTCGGTCTTCCAGAAATAGAGCGCGTCGGACAGGCGCGCGCGCACCACCTTGCCGTTGCCGTGGGCGATCTCCTTGCCGCCGTCCTTGGCCTCAATGTTGGCGGTCAGGATAAAGCGGTTGGAGAGGTCTTCGCCGGCACCGTGCGGCCGCGTCACGAAACACTTCTGGTTGGCGCGGATGGTGAGCCTGATCACCTCGGCCGGAATGGTCAGAAAATCCTGCTCGAATTCGCCCATCAGCACGACCGGCCATTCGACCAGGCCCGACACTTCCTCCAGCAGCCCCTCGTCCTCGACGAGGTCGAGCCCGCTGGCGAAGGCGAGATTCCTGGCATCGGCAAGAATGATCTCCTTGCGTCGGTCGGCATCGAGCACGACCTTGGCCGCCTCAAGCTTGGCGACATAATCGTCGAAGCGGCGCACCGTGATGGCGCCCGGCGCATGAAAACGGTGGCCGTAGGTGACATTGCCCGAGCGGATGCCGTCGATCTCGAAATCGACCACCACCGGCTCCTCGGTTTCGGGGCCGAAGGTGCACAGGATCGATTGCAGCGGCCGCACCCAGCGCAACGAGCCGGGCTTGGCCGAAGCCGGCCCCCAGCGCATCGATTTCGGCCAGGGAAAGTTGCGGATGATGCCCGGCACCAGCTCGGCGATGATCTGCTCGGCCGGCCGGCCCGGCCTGGCAATATGGGCGACATAGAAGTCGCCCTTCTTCGGATCGGAATGAACATGCGCGTCGGCAATCGAGGCAAGGCCGGCCTTGCGCAGAAAACCTTGCACCGCCTGCTCGGGCGCCTTGGTCGAGGGGCCCTTGATCTCCTCGTTTATGTCCTTCGAGCGGGCGGTCAGACCGCGGATGTCGAGCGCCAGCCGGCGCGGCGTCCAATATTCGCGCGCCGCCTCATAAGTCAGCCCGGCTTCGACCAGACCGTCGGTCAGCAGCTTCTTCAGGTCGCCGGCAGCTTTTCTCTGCATACGAGCAGGAATCTCTTCCGAACGGAGTTCTAAAAGCAGGTCGGGCATTGAGTGTGCTCACGCGGCAAATGGTCCGGGCGGGGCATAGCAACTCGGCCGGCCGCTGTCACCCTTCCCAGCAAAGTCGGGCCTGCACGATCGCGGCATCCAACGGCGATTTCCGAAAAAATTCATCCGCCTGTCGGACACGAAGCGGTCCGCCCGTCCTTGGGTCAAAGATTTCCATCAACCGAACGCAGCGCTGAAGCGACCAACGCTCAGGCAGAGAACTATTGGCTAAACGAATGAAAACGGCATCGACATTCCTGCAGATCCTCGCGCTCAGCGCCTGTTTTACAGCACAGGTGCATGGCACGTTCTCGATGCCCGGCGTCAGGCAAGCGCTGCGGACAATAGCCGGTGCAAGCGGCCAAGGTACGTTGCCAATCAGCGCTCCTGTCGAAATCGCCTGGAGCTAATGTGCATGTCGCGCAAAAGTGTGCAGCGGTTTTGCGATAACGACATGCATCAAAACAAGAACTTAAAGCGCGTCGCATGAGGCCGGTCGAACGCGCTTTAAGCCGCCATTCCGCCCGCCTGCGTCAGCAGAAACGCCTCGCCGCAGGCTTTGGCCAGATTGCGCACCCGCAAGATGTAACTCTGGCGCTCGGTGACCGAAATCACGCCGCGTGCGTCGAGCAGGTTGAAGACGTGGCTGGCCTTGATGCACTGGTCGTAGGCGGGGAATACCATGCGGTGACAACCCTCCCCCTTGAGGGGAGGGTGGCCCGAAGGGCCGGGTGGGGTCGCCCGCACAGTGCTCGACGCTTGACTTGAGGTGCCTTCTGAGATGACCCCCTCTGCCCGCTTCGCGGGCATCTCCCCCTCAAGGGGGGAGACAGGGGCGCCGGCTTGTAGCAGCGCCTTGCACTCGGCTTCGGCGTCTTCGAAATGGCGCAGCAGCATCGCGGTGTTGGCGAATTCGAAATTGTGGCGCGAATATTCCTGCTCGGCCTGCAGGAAGACGTCGCCGTAGGTCACCTTGTCGGCGCCTTCGCGGCCGTTGAAATTGAGGTCGTAGACATTGTCGACGCCCTGCACATACATGGCCAGCCGCTCCAGCCCGTAAGTGAGCTCGCCCGCTACCGGTGCGCATTCGATGCCGCAGACCTGCTGGAAATAGGTGAACTGCGACACCTCCATGCCGTCGCACCAGCACTCCCAGCCCAGCCCCCAGGCGCCCAGCGTCGGGCTTTCCCAGTCGTCCTCGACGAACCGGATGTCGTGCAGCAGCGGATCGATGCCGATCGCGGCCAGCGAGCCGAGGTAAAGCTCCTGCAGATTGGGCGGATTGGGCTTCAGGATCACCTGGTATTGGTAATAGTGCTGCAGCCGGTTCGGGTTCTCGCCATAGCGGCCGTCCTTGGGGCGGCGCGACGGCTGGACATAGGCCGCGTTCCAGCGTTTTGGGCCGAGCGCGCGCAATGTCGTGGCCGGATGGAATGTGCCGGCGCCGACTTCCATGTCGTAAGGCTGGAGGACGACGCAGCCATAGTCCGCCCAGTAATTATGCAAAGTCAGGATCAGCCCCTGGAACGAGCGGCTGGGATGCATGTGGGCAGGGATATCAATGGTCACGGCGGCCTCCGGCGGGATGCGGCACCTCGTAGAGTGCCGCTCCGCGACCGTCAAGGCAAAGGGGTCACCCCTTCGGGGCGGGCGCCGGCTCGGGCTTCACCTTGGGGGTTTCCTGCGCCGTGTTGGATTCGATCGGCGGCAGGCCCTTCATCAGCTTTTGCTGCAAGGCGGACAGCACATCCGGGTCCGGCTTCAGGTCGCGGGCCTGGTTCCACTGGAAGGTGGCTTCCAGTTTGCGGCCGACGCGCCAGTAGGCGTCGCCGAGGTGATCGTTGAGCACCGGATCCTCCGGCTTCAACGAAACGGCGCGTTCCATTTCGCGCACCGCGTCGTCGAACTGGCCAAGGCGGTAATAGGCCCAGCCCAGCGAGTCGACGATGTAGCCGTCGCTCGGCCTCAGGTCGACGGCCTTCTGGATCATCGCGAGGCCTTCCTTGAGGTTCATGTTCTTGTCGACCCAGGAATAGCCGAGATAGTTCAGGACCTGCGGCTGGTCGGGGTAGAGCTCCAGCGCCTTGCGGAAATTCGGCTCGGCCTTCGGCCATTCCTTCAGCCGCTCATAGGCGATGCCGCGCTGGTAGAAGATGTTCCAGTTGGCGGCGGTCGGCGTCTTCAGCACCTCGACTGCCTTGTCGTAAAGATTGGCGGCGGAGCGGAAGTCCTCCTTCGCGGAATAGACGCCGCCGAGCGCCAGATAGGCGCGCATGTCGTCTGGATGCGCATCGACGATGGCTTTGAGGTGAGCGATCGCCTCGTCATTGCGGTCGAGATCGGCAAGGTTGAGGCCAAGCTGCAGGTCCGAAAGCTCCTTCAGCGGCGAGCCGGCGGGAATGCGGCGATAGAGCGCGATGGCGCCCTCGCCGTCCTTCAACTGCTCGGCGACCGCGGCAAGCTGAACAAGCGCCGCGTCATTGCCGGGCCGCAGCGCCAGGGCATATCGCAGATAAAGCCGCACGAACGGCTCGCCGCCGCCGCGGTTGAGCGCGGTGGCGAGATCGAGCAGGATCTCCGAGGCGCCGTCCGAGGGACCGGCAACGAATGGTTCGATCTTTTCGCCCTTGTTGATCTTGTCGCGAAGCGCTGCAATCTCGACCTTGCCGGGCGCAAACGCCTCGGCCTTGTCGAGCACCGACAGCGCCTTGGGCTTGTCGCCTTTGCGGGCGAGGAAAGAGGCGTAGGCCTGCGCGTTGCGCATCCATGTTTCGGGCGCCGCACCGCCAGCGGCCGTGTCTTGCAGGGTGGCGGTGTAGAGCGCATCCGCCCTGTCGGGCAGGCCCGAGGCGTCGGCAATCAAGGCACGGTGGAACGACTTGAACGGGCTGAACCAGTCGGGGCCCTGCAGCTTGTCGATGGAAGCCATGGCCTCGCCGGCGTCGCCCTCACCTTGCTTGGCCCAGCCGGTCATGACGCCGGAGATCAGCCGGTCGAGATCGGATTCGAGCGAAAGCTTGAGCCAGTATTCGGCCTTGGAGAAATCCTTCTTGTGGAAGGAATCGATCGCCAGCGCCAGGCGCGAGAAGCGCTCGACGTCGGGAACCGCCTTGAGTTTGTCGGCATAGACCAGGGACTCGTCGAAGCGCCCCTGCGCGATCAGCGACAGCATCAGGCTTTGCTGCAGTCCCGTATCGTTCGGATCGAACGCAAGCGCCTGCTTGTAATAGGAAATGGCGCTGTCGAGGTCGTTGTCGCCTTCGGCAATCCGCGCCGCGAGATAGGCTCCCGAGAAGGATGTGATCCTGACCGGCTCGGCGGTCTGTCTGGCATGCGCCGGCAAAGCCGAGATCGCCATGCCCGTCGCGATTGCCAGCCCCGTCAGCCAGCGCGCATATCCTTGCCGCATCATATCCCTTTCAGCCAAACGCCATCTCCGCGTCAGCGGGATCGCCGTAGACTCGATCTTTACAGGTAAAGCATGGCCTTTTTGGGGTCATGCTTCAACCCGGCCCGAATTCACAATCGGGTCAAGCAATTAATAAACCATGCCGAAAGAGGTCGCACGACCGCATTGCGACAAGCCGGCAATGGGAAACCGGCGTCACGGCCCGGAACTCAGGACGTTTGCGAAAGGCTTGCGTCGAGCGCCTGCATGGCGACGGTGACAAGATCGTGCAGCCGCTTTTTCGGCACGCCGTCGCGTGCCTGGACCGAAAGGCCGTGCATCAGCGTGGCGTAGTAATCACCCAACGTCTCGGCGTCGGTACCCGGCTTCAATTCACCATCGCGCACCGCTTGCTTCAATCGCTCGACGATCGATGCGGTACGCGCCAGCCGATGCTCCGCCAGCCATTGCTGCACGGCGTCGTTTTCGACGGCGCAATTGGTGGCGGCCGTCACCACCATGCAGCCCTGCGGCTGCCCCGGCCGCGTATAGATTTCGACGGCGTCGCGAAGCATGCGCTCAATGACGCGCCGGACGTTTGGCTCTTCCTGCAGCGCGCGTGTGGCAAAGCCGCCCTCATTGGCCTCGTAAAGTGCCACCGCTTCGCGAAACAGATCCTCCTTCGAGCCGAAGGCGGCATAGATGCGCGCCGATGCGAGGCCAAGCGCCGAAACGAGATCGGCCATCGAGGTGCCCTCGTAGCCACGTCTCCAGAAAGCGTCCCGGGCTTTCTCCAGCGCCTGGTCGCGGTCGAACTCCCTTGGCCTTCCCGCCATTGCGGCCTCCAATTTTTGTTGATCAACAAATAATCCGCTTGACTTCGGATTGCAAATCTCAATTCTTTGTCGATCATTAAATAATTGTCGACAAGGAGACCGACATGAGTTCACTGGATCAAGGCGCGCCGCTCGGGGCAATCGCAACGCAAGGGACAACCGGTGTGAAGCGCGGCGCAACGCTCGCGCTGCTCGCCTTCGCGCAGCTCATCATCTCGCTCGACCTCAACATCGTCTTCGTGGCCCTGCCGGAGATCGGCGCCGGCCTCGGATTTTCCGGGCAGACCCTGCAATGGGTGGTGAGCGCCTACACGGTCTTTACCGGCGGGTTCCTGCTGTTCGGCGGCCGGGCCGCCGACCTGATCGGCCAGCGCCGCGTCTTCATCTTCGCACTCTGGCTCTACGCGCTTTCTTCGCTTGTCGGCGGCCTGGCATGGTCACCGGAAATCATCATTGCGGCACGTGCGGTACAAGGCATCGGCGCCGCATTCCTGTTTCCGGCGACGCTGTCGCTGATCAACCGTCTGTTCGCCGAAGGACCGGAACGCAACCGGGCGCTCGCCGTCTGGGGCGGCGCGGGCGCCAGCGGCCTGACGCTCGGTTCGCTTGCCGGCGGGTTTCTGACCAGCGCCTTCGGCTGGCCGTCGGTCTTCTACGTCAACGTGCTGCTGGCCGGGATCGCCATCATCGCGGCTTTCGCCATCATCCCGCGCGATCGCAAGCGGCACGAGCACCGCAGCTTCGATCTGCCGGGCGCATTGACCGTCACCGCCGGGGCGACGCTGCTTGTCTTCACCCTGGTTCAGGGGCCTGAATATGGCTGGGGATCGACCGCAATCATCGTCAGCGCAGCACTGGCGGCATTCTTCCTGATTGCCTTCACCGTGATCGAGGCGAAGAGCGCCGATCCGCTGATGCCGCTGCGCCTGTTTTATAACCGCAGCCTCGTCGCCGGCATGACGATAACCTTCCTCTACATGGCGACTTTCGGAGCGCTGCCCTACTTCCTCACTGTGCTGCTGCAGAACGTGCACGGCTTCACCGCCTTGCAGACGGGCCTTGCCTTTCTCGTGCCGTCGGTCGCCATCGCCACCGGCACGCAAGCCGGCGAGCGTCTGGCGACGCGCTTTTCGACGCGCAGCACCCTGGTCGGCGGCATGATCGTCGGCGCGGTCGGCACTGCATTGATGGTATCAGGCGCGACCGCGGAGAGCAGCTATCTGTCCCTCGTACCCGGCCTGATCGTCTCCAGCGTCGGACAAGGCATCGTCTGGACCGCAATGTGGATTGCCGCCGCTTCCGGCGTTGCCCATGACCAGCAAGGCGTCGCCTCGGGCATGGCTTCGACGACACTTAATGTCGGCAACGCCATCGGCATGGCCGTGCTGATAGCGATTGCGAACAGCCAAATCGGCGAATTATCAGGCGACGCCTTGAAAATCGCCGTCGCCGACGGCATCCGCGTCGCCTTCTGGCTCGCGGCGGCGGGCATCGCCGCCAGCCTGCTCGCAGCAATGGTGCTTCCGGCAAAGGCGCGATGAGAACGACGCGGGGCGCCGATGGCTGTCAATTCACCCGGCTGATGCAGAAATCGATGACGTCGATCAGTGCAGACTTCTGCGGCGTCGCTTCGAGCGGCGCCAGCGCGTCACGGGCGATTTCGCCGAAATGGCGGGCGCGCCCGATGGTGTCGGCAATCGCCCCGTGGCGGAGCATCAGGCCGATTGCCTTTTCCAGCCCGGCATCGTCGGCGGCATTGTCCTCGATGGCGCGTTTCCAGAAGCTGCGCTCGGCCTTGGTGCCGCGCCGATAGGCGAGGATCACCGGCAGCGTTACCTTGCCTTCGCGGAAATCGTCGCCGACATTCTTGCCGAGATCCTTGCTGGTGCCGCCATAATCCAGCGCGTCGTCGATCAGCTGGAAAGCAAGGCCGAGATTCATGCCGTAGGAGCGGAGTGCTGCGCGATCGTTGCGCGTCGCCTGGGCGATGACAGGGCCGACCTCGGCGGCGGCTGAGAACAGCGCCGCGGTCTTGGCCTTGATCACGGCGAAATGCTCGTCCTCGGTGGTTTCGAGGTTCTTGGCGGCGGCAAGCTGCATCACCTCGCCTTCGGCGATCACCGAGGCCGCACTCGACAGGATGTCGAGCGCTTCCAGCGAGGCGACATCGACCATCATGCGAAAGGCCTGGCCGAGCAGGAAATCGCCGACCAGAACACTGGCCTGGTTGCCCCAGATCATGCGCGCCGTCTTCTTGCCGCGCCGCATGCCGCTTTCGTCGACAACGTCGTCGTGGAGAAGTGTCGCGGTGTGCATGAATTCGACCGATGTGGCGAGCTTGACATGGCCGTCGCCGGAATAGCCGAACATCTGGGCGGCGGCGAGCGTCAGCATCGGCCGCAGCCGTTTGCCGCCGGACGAGATCAGATGGTTGGCGATCTCCGGGATCATCTCGACATCGGAGCCGGCCTTCGACAGGATCAATTTGTTGACGCGCCCCATGTCGGCCGCGGTCAGGTCGATGAGGTCCTTTATCGAGGCGGCTTCGCGCTTCCCGTTTTCAATGTTGAGAACGACACCCACGGCAAAACTCCCAACCTCGATATGCACGACGGCAACATGGTCCCTGGACAGACTCTAGGGTGTCACCCACCGGTGCGGCAAGAGGCGAATTGGCGCGCCGGCTCTGGTACATGATCACGCCTACGTTTACATCAACGCCGCAAACTGCGAGTTTCATCCGATGATAGAGCTCATCCGCACCAACGACGCCGTCATCATTTCGTTTGTCGAATCGCTGATGCGCGATGCCGGTATCGGCTGTTTCGTCGCCGACCAGAACATGAGCGTGCTCGACGGCTCGATCGGCATCCTGCCCCGCCGTGTCATGGTGGACGCCGACAAAGCCGATGCGGCACGGCGCATCCTGACGGATGCCGGCATCGCCAACGAGATCCGCCAAAAATAATGTCCGCGTCGCCCGCTGCCCTTGTCCCGGACATGCCAGCTCACACGGTCGATGCCTTCCATCGCGGTCGCTTCTGGCTGGTGCAGCCGAGAAAGGCCGGCCACCGCGCCGGCATGGATGCGATGATGCTGGCGGCTGCCGTGCCGTCCTCCTTCGCCGGGCGGCTGGCCGACTTTGGCGCGGGTGCCGGTGCCGCCGGCCTGGCGGTGCTGTCGCGCTGCCCCGCTGCCGCGGCCGTGCTTGTCGAGCGTTCCCCGGAAATGGCGGCCTTCGCCACCACCACGCTTGCCCATCCCGGCAATGCGCATCTCAGCGACCGCGCCTCGGTGCTCGTCGCCGATGTCGCGCTGTCGGGCCGGGCGCGAACGGCCGCCGGCCTCGAGGACAACAGCCTCGATTTCGTCATCATGAACCCGCCGTTCAATGCCGCCGAGGATCGCGCGACGCCCGATCCGCTGAGAAAAGCCGCGCATGTCTCGGAGGATGGATTGTTCGACAGCTGGATCCGCAGCGCGGCCGCGGTGGTGAGGCCGGGCGGCGGGCTGGCCGTCATCGCCCGGCCGGAACAGCTCGGCGCCATCCTCGATGCCGTTGCCGGCCGCTTCGGCGACGCCGAGATGCTGGCCGTCCATCCTCGCCCCGAGGCGGCGGCGATCCGCATCGTCGTCCGGGCAGCACTCGGCGCACGCGGCAAACTGTCGATCCAGCCGCCGCTGATGCTGCATGCCTATTCCGGCAACGGCCCTTCGGAACGGGCGGAGCTGATCAATAACGGGCTGGCGTCGCTGTTCGGAGACTGATCCATTCTGATTGCCGGGGTGACGGCATTGCCGTTGGCCGGCGAATTCCTACATGCCTCAAGCAAATCGACCGGAGACCGCCCCCTCGTGAAACGCCTTTTCAACCGCCTGCTGCCGAAATCCTGGCGCTCCACCGTCGTCACCATTCCGGTCATCCGGTTGCACGGCACGATCATGCCCGGCGGCGGCCAGTTCCGGCCGAGCCTGTCGCTCGCTTCCACCGCCGGTCTTCTCGAAAAGCTGTTTTCCTTCGATGCGCCGGCGGTCGCCATCTCGATCAATTCGCCAGGCGGCTCGCCGGTGCAGTCGCGGCTGATCTTCAGGCGCATCCGCGACCTGGCGAGCGAGAAGAACAAGAAGGTCCTGGTTTTCGTCGAGGACGTGGCGGCATCAGGCGGCTACATGATTGCGGTCGCGGGCGACGAGATCTTTGCCGACCCGTCCTCCATCGTCGGCTCGATCGGCGTGGTGTCGGCCTCGTTCGGCTTTCCCGAGCTGTTGAAGAAGATCGGCGTCGAGCGCCGCGTCCACACCGCCGGCCAGAACAAGGCGGTGCTCGACCCGTTCAAACCGGAAAGGAAGGAAGACGTCGAGCGGCTGAAGGCGCTGCAACTGGAGGTCCACGAGACCTTCATCGACCTCGTCAAGGACAGGCGCGGCAGCAAGCTCAAGGACGATCCCGACCTGTTCACAGGCCTGTTCTGGACGGCCAAGAAGGGGCTTGAACTCGGGCTGGTCGATGCGCTCGGCGACATGCGCAGCGTGCTGAAAAGCCGTTTCGGGCCGAAAACCCAGCTCAAGCTGATCACCGCGCCGCGCGGCCTGTTCGGCCGCTTCGGCCTGTTCGGCTCGAGCTTTTCGGCGCCCGACATCGCTGCCGCCGCGGCAAGCGGCGTCATCGATGCGGCGGAAGAGCGCGCGCTGTGGGCGCGCTTCGGGCTTTGAAAAGCCGGTGAAAGCGTCTAGCATAAATCATCAACCGACCCGACCGGCCTTGCCGGCCTTGCGAGGGAGGAGTTTGACATGCCGCAGATTATTTTCTTCGCCGTCGTCGGCATTGCCGCCTATTTCGGCTACCGCTCCTTCGTCAGGGAAGCCGAGCGGGTGACCGCCAAGGTACGTCGGGCCGAAAAGCAGACGGCCAACGGCACGATGGGAACGCTGGTCAAGGATCCGAAGACCGGCGAATACCGTCTGGCCAAGGATTGACCGTCGTCCCCCTCGCGGCCGAGCCCATGAACGCCGAGGCCAGCGTCCGGGCATTGCATGCGCACGCCAAGATAAATCTCGCGCTGCACGTCACCGGCCGGCGCGCCGACGGTTATCACATGATCGAAAGCCTGGCTGTGTTCACGCGCTTCGGCGACCGCATCGAGACAGAACTTGCCGACAGCGATGGGTTTTCCGTGTCCGGCAAATACGCCTCCGCGGTGCCGGTCGACGACAATAATCTGGTGGTGAGAGCGCGCGACGCACTGCGTCGCGAGGCCGGTTCCCAACACGCGCCGGCTGTCGCCATCCGGCTCGAAAAGAACCTGCCGGTCGCGTCCGGTATCGGCGGCGGATCGAGCGACGCGGCGGCTGTGCTGCGCGCCCTGGTCCAGATCTGGGGACTTGATGTCGACGATGCCGAACTGGCGCGGATCGGCCTGTCGCTCGGCGCCGACGTGCCGATGTGCCTCGCTGCCAAGCCGCTGATAGCCCGCGGCGTCGGCGACGAGCTGACACTCGTGCCGGATTTCCCGGCGCTGGGTCTGGTGCTCGTCAATCCCGGCACTGCCGTCTCGACGGCCGACGTGTTCGAGGCGCTTGGCCGCCGCGACAATGCGGGGCTGCCGCCGCTGCCGCACAGCCTCGACTTCCACAGCATCCGTAACTGGCTGGAGATCACCCGCAACGATCTCGAACTTGCGGCGCGTGCAATCCAGCCCGTCATCGGCAAGGCGCTTTCCGTGCTTAACAAGGCCGGAGCCGGTTTTGCCAGGATGTCGGGTTCCGGCGCCACCTGCTTCGGGCTGTTCGAGACCGGCAACGTGGCCAAGCGCGCGGCCGTCGATATCCGCGGCCGCCATCCCGACTGGTTTGTCGCGGCGACGCGAAGCGTGACATCGGAGGCTGATGCCTATGGCCAGCATTGACGTGAGCCGCCCCTTCGTTCCCGTGCGCATCGCGGTACTGACCGTTTCCGATACGCGCAGCCTCGTCGACGACAAAACCGGGCAAACGCTGGCCGACCGCATTGCCGAGGCCGGCCACATCCTCGCCGCCCGCGACATCGTCACCGACGACCGCGACAAGATCCGCGACAAGGTCCTGGATTGGTCAAGGGACGAAGCGATTGATGTCGTCATCACCACCGGCGGCACCGGCTTCACTGGCCGCGACGTGACGCCGGAAGCGCTGGAGCCGATCTTCGAAAAGCGCATGGACGGCTTTTCCGAAGTGTTCCACCGCATCTCCTACGACAAGATCGGCACCTCGACGATCCAGAGCCGGGCAACCGGCGGCGTCGTCAACGCCACCTTCGTCTTCGTGCTGCCGGGCTCGCCCGGCGCCTGCAAGGACGCCTGGGACGGTATCTTGAAGCCGCAGCTCGACTACCGGCACATGCCCTGCAACTTCGTCGAGATCATGCCGCGGCTGGACGAGCATTTGCGGCGCGGCTGAGGCGAGCCAAGGTATCAGCCAAGCGACCTCGGTTTAGCGAATGACCGGCTCGCCGTGAAAACGGCGGCGCGAGGGCGGCGACACGCCGAAGCCGACCTCCATCATCAGCCGCGGCGTGCGCGTCGGCACGGTGCCCATATGGAAGCCGAACGGGTCCTCGACAAAGCCGAGGCCGGCCGGCCCGGTCAGCGTGACCGGGCTCTGCTCGCCGTAGACGCCCAGCACCTCTTCCGCCGAATGGCCGACCAGCAGCGTCAGCTGGTGCTTCAGGATGCGGCGGTTGTGGGAGCCGCGGACATAGACATGCGGCCCGGTGTCGTTGTCGACCGGCACCAGGTAGAAGAAAAACTTCAGCATGCGCCAGTCATCGAGGTCGAAATGGTATTTGCCGAGCGAGGCCATGTTCTTGTCGGCGTCCGAGACGCCACCGGTCGGAAAGCTCCACCAGATGCGGGTGGTGATCAGCTTGGCCTGGCTGCCGAGATAGTGCGCTGCAATATCGAAAAGCAGCGGATCGCGCTGCACGGCGACCGCAGCGTTGCAGTCGAGGATCCGTTCGAAATAGTGACCGCTGAGCAGCGGGCGGCCGAAATGCTTTTCGGCATCCGCGTGTTTTTCGGGCAGGAATTCCAGCCGGCGGTCGAAATTGCCGAAGCATGGCGTGCGCTCGGCGAAGCGGGCAATCTCCTCATGGATGGCGGCCGACAGCATCAGGCCCGAATAGAGCCCCTCCGTCCGCAGCGCGCCGACGACGGCATCGCGGTCGACGCCGGCGAACATTGTTTCACCGACATTGCGCGCCGGCGGAACGGGCTTTGCACCGCGCCAGTGCAGCCGCCGTGCCGGCATGGTGCGGGCCAGCATGAACATCGGCAGCCATGCCGGATTCTCGCGAAGGTCGGAAAGATAGGTCGGGATGCGGGCGGCGATGCGGCGCAGCGTACCGCCGTTGCGTGCGATCGCCTCGAGGCTTGCAGCGCCGGACTTGTCGGGGCTTGAAAGGGTCATCGGGGTCCTCAAATGTCGGGGGAACAGCATCGACGATAGTCGTCGCCGCCGCTCCGGCACACCCCAAACCTATTCGCCCGTTTCGCAGGGAATGGTAACCCCCGGCCAGATTTTGTGCAATGCACAATAGCGACGACCTGCCAGAAAATTTGCTTGGGCGGCATTCCCTAGGCCCGGGATGGTAAGCCGTCACTTCCGCGGCGCCACCCAGATCTCGGCGTGGAGCCTTCTTGTCGCCAGGCCGCGGGCGATCGCTTCGGCGCTGCGGGCGCTCTTTGATAGCGCGGCGGCCTGACGCTTGCTGATCACCAAGCCTTCGGCGAGAGCGCGATTTCCGGCAAAGACGCGTGACAGGAAGGGCGCGCGGCTGCCGCGTGCCCGCGAAAATCGCGCCGCCATGGTTTGCCTGGCGGTATGGGCGACGACCTCGTCGATCCAGCCCTCCCCCAGCCGCGCGCCCGGTTCCAGCAAGAGCAGCCAGTCGCCCTTGGCCTGCCTGATGCCGGCAGCAATGCCGCCGCTGACATAGTGGCAGCCGGCATGTTCGGCGACGCGGTGCGTCTGATCGGTCGAGCCGGTGTCGCAGACGAGAACGTCGCGCACCACGCCCTCGACCGCGCCGCCGATCAGCGAGGCGAGCGTGCGGGCGAGGCCCTCCTCGTCATTCAGGGTTTCGATCAGGACGCTGAGCATGTTTAGCCGAATAGCGGAAAGCGGTGGGCTGCGCCAGTTTTTGCGGCACGCCGCGAGAAAGTTCTTGCTTTGTTCTCGTCGACGCGATAGGAATACATTCATGAACAGAGCGATTCGACAGCGGGCGGACAGTCCCTGGGAAAGGGCCAAAATGGAACAGATCGTGCGTGCCGACATTGCCGCCTTCGGCGCTGGCAGGGCCGAGATGGCGAATGCGATGATCGAGCAGAGCGGCATGCGCGTCCGTCCGGACCGCAATCGCGGCAGGTCGGCGGGCATCAATCCGTCCGGCCGTTTCGAGCCGGTCAGCCGGCATGTGTTCGATGACGGCTGGAGTTCGCTGGAGGAGCTGCCGCCCTTCAAGACCGAGGTACAGGTCGAGAAGCCGCGCACCATCATCACCCGCAACGAATCGCCCGATATCTCCTTCGACCGCTCGATCAATCCCTATCGCGGCTGCGAACATGGCTGCGTCTATTGTTTCGCGCGGCCGACGCACAGCTTCATGGGCTTGTCGCCGGGGCTGGATTTCGAATCGAAGCTGTTTGCCAAGCCGGATGCGGCGCGGTTGCTCGACAAGGAATTGTCCAGGGATAATTACCAGCCGCGCACCATCGCCATAGGCACCAACACCGATCCCTATCAGCCGATAGAGAAGCAATACCGGATCATGCGCGAGATCCTCGAAGTTCTGGAGGCGCGCGGCCATCCGGTCGGCATCGTCACCAAATCGGCACTGGTGACCCGCGATATCGACATTCTGTCGCGCATGGCCGAGCGCGGGTTGGCCAAGGTGGCGCTGTCGGTGACGACATTGGACAGGATGCTGGCCAGAACGATGGAGCCGCGCGCGTCGACGCCGACCAAGCGGCTGGAGGCGATCAGACAGCTTTCGGACGCCGGCATTCCGGCCTCGGTGATGGTCGCGCCAATCATCCCCGGACTGACCGACCCGGAAATGGAGCGCATCCTCGATTCGGCGCAGGCAGCGGGCGCGCGTGAAGCCGGCTATGTGCTGCTGCGCCTGCCGCTGGAGGTCGCGCCGATCTTCAAGGACTGGCTGCTGCGCCACTATCCCGACCGCTATCGCCACGTCATGTCGCTGATCCGTTCGATGCGCGACGGTAAGGACTACGATTCGGAATGGGGCAAGCGCATGAAAGGCTCCGGCCCCTATGCCTGGCAGATCGGCCGGCGTTTCGAGATCGCCGCCAAACGGCTCGGCCTCAATGCCGAACGGCGCTCGCTCAGGACCGACCAGTTCGTCCCCGCTGCCAAGGCAACCGAGCAGCTGATGCTGCTGTGACAAAGCGTCTCGCGCCAGCCGCTTTGAAGCGGCCGCAGCAGGCGAAAAATCCCGTCCGGCCTGTCCTGTCCCCGGGCTTGCAGACGGTAGCCCCCTCCTGGTCCGGTGCCCCGCCCGACCCGGAGGGGACTTGCGGAGAATCGGAGCCGATGCGAACCTCGCCGCACCATGGCTCGCCCGCGTTCCGATTCTCCGCTTCTCTTCGAAATCGTCGAGAAACCCGACTTCTCGTTCGAGACGAGAGCGATGGTCGAAGGCCTTTGGCCGGTGGCGGGAATGGACGAGGCCGGCCGCGGCCCACTCGCCGGGCCGGTGGTGGCGGCAGCGGTGGTGCTCGATCCCGCCAACATCCCCGACGGCCTCGATGATTCCAAGCGGCTGACGCATTTGCAGCGTGAGGCGCTGTTCATGAAAATTCTCGGCTCCGCACTCGCCGTGTCGATGGCCTCGGTCAGCGCCGAAGGCATCGATGCCTCCAACATTCTCAAGGCCAGCCTGGAGGCGATGCGCCGTGCAGTGGCCGGCCTGTCAATCCGGCCGAAGCTGGCACTGGCGGACGGCCGCGACGTGCCGCCCGGCCTGCCCTGCGAGGGCAAAGCGCTGATCAAGGGCGACCAGCGCTCGCAGTCGATCGCCGCAGCCTCGATCGTCGCCAAGGTGTTGCGCGACCGCATGATGTGCGGCTGCGGCAGCCATCATGCGCGTTACGGCTTCGAACTGCATATGGGCTACGCCACTGTGCGCCATCGCACGGCGATCGATCTGCACGGGCCGGTGGCGCGGCTCCACCGCGCCTCCTTCGCGCCGTTCCGGTTCGGCGGCACCGAGGTGCTGGAGGAAGAGGGTTTTTCGGGTTTGGATTGAGATTGGCGAAAGCGGCTGAGCGCGTAATCTCCCCCCTCGAGGGGGAGATGGCCGGCAGGCCAGAGGGGGTCGCCGCGCGTGAGGCGCCAAGCTCCTCTTCGTCTTACATGGCGTCGCGCCAGGACGTACCGACCCCCTCTGTCGCCTTCGGCGACATCTCCCCCTCGAGCGGGGAGATTACGCGCTCAGCCGCTTTCGCCAACAAAAAAGCCGCCAGGTTTTCCCAGGCGGCTTTCGATGAATTTCTCGACGAAGTCGCTTAATTCAGCTTCGACTTCAAATCCTGCAGAGAGGCGTTGAACAGGTCGGCGCCGGCCTTGGCGTCGATCTTGCCGGCCAGCAGCGCGCGCGCGGCTTCGACCGCGATGTCGACAGCGCTGGCGCGCACTTCGCCGATCGCTTCGCGCTCGGCCTGGCCGATCTTCTGCTCGGCCAAGGCGGTGCGCCGGGCGACATAGTCCTCGGTCTTCTTGTGCGCCTCGGCGGCAAGCATGTCGGCTTCACGCTTGGCGGCGGCAACGATGGCCGCCGCCTCCTGCTCGGCTTCCTTGCGCTTGCGCTGGTATTGGCCAAGCAGCTGCTGTGCCTCTTCGCGCAACCGGCGCGCCTCCTCGAGCTCGGAGCTGATCTTGTCGGCCCGCGCATCGAGCGCCTTGGCGATCATGCCCGGCACCTTGATGTAGATGGCGATGCCGAGGAAGATTACGAGGGCAACCGTTGCCCAAAGCGTCGCGAGAGATGTGGCGTCCATGATGCGCTCCTCACCCGGCCACGGATCTGACCGCGGCCGCGATTTCAGCCTTGCTGGCCTTGCCGCCGACAAGCGCCTCGACGATGGCCGAAGCGGTGTCCTCGGCGATCGTCCCGACTTCCTTCATGGCATTGGCCTTGATGGAAGAAATACGCGCCTCGGCCTCGCCAAGCTTCTGGTCAAGCGCTACCTCGATCGTCTTGCGGGCAGCTTCGGCTTCCGCCTTGGCCGCATCGTTGGCCTGCTGACCGATCGCATTGGCCTTGCCCTTGGCCTCCGCCAATTCCTGCTCATAGGCGGCAACGGCGGCATCGGCCTCGCTTTTCAGCCGGGCAGCATGATCGAGATCCTGCGTGATGCGGTCGTTGCGAACGTCGATGATGCCGCCGACGCGCGGCATCACTACCCGTTTCAAGAAGAGGTAGAACAGCCCGAAAGTGATTGCCAGCCACACCAGCTGTGACGGGTACGTTGCCGGATTGAATGGCGGGAACGGGCCGTGCGCCTCGGCAGGCACGCCGGTGGCGGCGTGCGTGTCGGCTTCCGTTGCGGCGGGCGCGGACTCTTGCGCAAAGGCAGATGTCACGAACATGGACTATCCCCGAAATTCAGGCCCGCCGCAGGATCGCGGCCGGCCTGTTCTATTCTTCCCAATGTTCAGCCGAACAAATATTCAGCCGAACAGGGCGAGAAGCGCGATGAGAAGCGAGAAAATACCCAGCGCTTCGGTCACGGCGAAGCCGAAAATCAGGCGGCCGAACTGGCCGTCGGCGGCCGACGGGTTGCGCAGCGCGCCCGCCAGATAGCTGCCGAAGATGTTGCCGAGGCCAACGCCCGCGCCGCCCATGCCGAGGCATGCGATGCCGGCGCCGATGTACTTTGCTGCTTCTGCGTCCATTTGTTCAACTCCTTTGGATCTAAAATTCCGTTGCAAATTCGATCCGGCGGCAATGCCGGAACCTAGTTAGTGCCCGGGATGCAGGGCGTCGTTGAGATACATGCAGGTCAGCACGGCAAAGACGTAGGCCTGCAGGAACGCGACCAGCAGCTCCAGCGCCGTCAGCGCCACGGCCATCGCCAGCGGCAGAACCGAGCCCGCCACGCCGACCGCGCCGAGCGCGCTCAGGCTGACGACAAATCCCGAGAACACTTTCAGCGTGATGTGACCGGCGAGCATGTTGGCGAACAGACGAACCGACAGGCTGACCGGACGCGAGACGAAGGAAATCACCTCGATCAGCACCACCAGCGGCAGCAGGTAGACCGGCACGCCATGCGGGACGAACAGCTTCAGGAAGCCAAGGCCGTGCTTGGTGAAGCCGTAGACGACGACCGTTCCGATCACCAGCGCGGCGAGGCCGAAAGTGACGATGATGTGGCTGGTGACGGTGAAGAAATACGGGAACAGGCCAAGCAGGTTGGCGACAAGCACGAACATGAACAGCGAGAACACGAACGGGAAGAACTTCATGCCCTGCGTGCCCGCGGCGTCCCTCAGCATATTGCCGACAAATTCGTAGGCCATTTCCGAGACCGACTGAAGGCGGCCCGGAACCAGGCTGCGGCTTGATGTGCTGAGATAGAGAAACGCCGCCGCGACGGCAACCGTCGCAAGCATGAACAGAGCCGAATTGGTGAAAGACAGGTCGTAGCCGCCGATGTGAATCGGAATGATCGGATGGATCTGGAACTGGTGGATCGGATCGACCTTGTCAGCAGCCACTTTAAATCCCCATCAAAGCCGCAGACGGCTTCAGCATTCTGTTCAATGCGCCGGCATGCGGCGCCTCAATTCATTCTTTCGGATCGCGTGGTTTGTCGCCCGTTCCGAATTCCGACACAAGCCCGGCTGAACGCAGGACATTGAGCACGCCGGCGCCAAAACCCAGCAGCAGCCCGACTATCAGACCCCATGGCGATGTCCCCGCCACGCGATCGATAAACCAGCCGAGAGCCGCACCGACCACTATCCCGGCGATGAACTCGCTGGACAGCTTGAGCGCCTGGCCGTACCCGGCCACACTGCCCGTTTTCGCGTCGTCTTTCCCCTCGAGGCGATCCGGCCGCCTTGTCGCAAGCGATGCTTCAAGGTCGCGCCGGCGGCGCTCAAGATCGTCGTCGCGGATGTCGGCTTCATGCTGCTTGCCGCGGCCGGTTTTGCCGGTTCCGTCTGGCCCATTCTTGTCGGCCACGCAACCCCCCTGCCCGGTCAGACCGTCACCGTCCGTCCGCTTCTTAAAGTCGCCGGCAACATAGTTAGAGGGTCCGCGCCCGTCAAGCCACGGGCGGATCTTCAAGCTCAAGTATTTTTTCGTTATGAATCAGCTACTTGCCTGGGTGCGACATCGTGCCCGACGCGGTCTCCGGCGGGCTGCGGCCGAATCCCCACGGCGATGCGTCTTCCATCGGCCGCTCTCGCGGGAAAGATGCAAGGGCCGCCAGAGCGCTTAGCTCCAGCCGCCGCCATAGGTGCGGTAGAAGATGTGCAGGCCGATCCTGGTCATTTTCTGCATCGTCCGCGCCCAGCCCGGATGGACGTAGTTGGCGTAATAATGGGTCGACGAGCCGACTTCCGGAATGAAGATCTTGCCGGCTGTGACGGCCATGGCGACATCCTGGGCGGTCTTGTAGGCAGCGGGGTTGTCGATCCGCTTCTTCCTGCCGTCGCAGGCGAAGGAAAACTGACAGCGGTTGAACCAGTTGTCGTTCTGGTAGACAACGCCGCAGATCGAGTTCGGATAGGCCGGGTTGCGGACACGGTTGAGGATGACCTGGGCGACGGCGGCCTGGCCGCGCACGGACTCGCCGCGCGCCTCGAAATAGATGCCGTTGGCGAGACAGGCCTGCTCCGGTTTGGAAAAGACGCTCGCCGGCAGCGGCGTCTGCATCCAAGAATGATCGCCCTTGCTCAGCGGCGGAATGAAGCGGCCATCGTTCGGGTCCTCGTCCTGCAGCAAGGCCTCGAAAGGCGATGCCTTGGCGTAATCGGGGGCAGACGAGGCATAGGCGGTCGCCAGCACGTCGGGATGATCGTTGTTGACCAGCGCGGCAAGCATCGCCGGCACGCCGGAATCCGGCTTCTTGTCGACGCGCGTGTGGAAGGAGGCCGCGATCTGGATTTCCTTGCCTTTGATCTCGGGCTTGGCGAAGGCCATCCTCAGGCCGCTGTCCATGCTTGGGCGGAGCAGCGAGGAGGTTCGCTCGAAGATCGAGCCGGCGTTGAAGTTCTTCGGCGGCGAGACGGGCGAGACCTGGATGATGCGACCCTTCTTGTCGGCACGCGTGATGCGGTTCTCGTCCGGCGTGGTGCCGGCGATGCCGCCCTTGCCGCGAAACGAAACGGCGCCGATGCCGGGCAGTTGGACGCCGGAGCCGGAGAGCGAGCCGGTGCTGCTGGAATCGAGGAAGGGCATTTCGGCGGCGTGAACGGAGCCGGCGATGGATTTCTCGACATAGGCGTTCCAGCGGACGCTCGGCGCCTCAAGACCGGAGACCAGGCTTGTCATGTCCTGGTAGGCAGCGACCGTCGGAAAGCCGATCCAGATGCCAAGGCCAATAATAAACGGAGACAGGAAGGAACGCTTTTTCTCACCGGCGGCGGCGACAAGCCGCGTCAAAACACGTCGATGCACGGAACTCTCCAGAAACGCAACGGACCCCACTGGAGAGCTACAATGATGCATTAACCTTGATGGGGCGTTAACAGCTTAGAACGTTGTTTTCCCATCTCGTGTCGAAGTCAGGCGCTTTTGCGGCTGTCCGTTGGCGGAAGAAAGATCGGCCAGGCGATCAGCGCGCAAATAGCCGCACCCAGCCAGACGCCTGCCCACGAGCAGAGCACGAGAAGCCCGGGAATGGCGATCGGCACCAGGAAGAAGGCAATGAAGACCAGGCTGTTGGCAAGGCCGAGCGCCGTTCCGGCCTGGCTGGCGCCGGCCAGCGTCGCAAGCTCGGTGTAGGCGACGCCATGCCAGGAGGAGACGCAGATGCCGGCCACGACGAGCATCGCAACGATCGCCGGCGACAGCATCGGCGCTTGGCCTGACAAGAGTTGGGCCGAAAACAAGACGAGCGCCGCAAGCACGGTGAAGGCGGCCACGCTCAGCATGCTGCACAGACGCAGGAACGACCGGCGGTTGCCGTGACGGTCGGTGTAGCGGCCGCTCCAGACGCGCATGACCATGGCGCCGACCTGCACGGCAGCCAGGCTGGCGCTGATCACGGCTGTTCCCATGCCGGCAAAATCATGCAGGAAGACGGAAGCAAAGGTGAGCACGGCCACCTGTGGGAAGCACAGCAGGCCGATGGCTGTCGCGATGCGCCAGACGGCCGGGTTGCGCAGCGGCGCCGGGCCGGCCAGCTTTGCCGCGCTGCTCGAATGGGCATCGTCGTGCGCCGGCGGCCGATGCAGCCAGCGCCAGGCGAGTGAGGTCGTGACGGCGGATGCAGCCGCCAAAAGTCCGAAGACCGCCGTGAAGCCATGGGCCGAAGCGAGCGACGGCAGCACCAGCGCGCCAAGCCCGCCGCCAAGCGGCACCGCCGTCTGCCTGATGCTCATGGCAAAGCCACGCTCGCCTTCGCCAAACCAGGCCATGATGGCGCGGCCGCTGGAGCCGTTGACGCTGCCGCCGAGCAATCCGGTGACCAGCAGGGCAGCGGCGAGAAGCGCGACGCCGGGAATTTGGGCTGGTGACGGCACGACCAGCGCGGCCATGACGAGCAGCCACACCGCGGTTGCGCCAAGCCCGGTCAGCAGCACGCGGCGATCGCCCCAGCGATCGGTCAGCAGCCCCCACGGCAATTCGCTCAGCGCCACGCCCAAGCCGAGAAGGCCAAGCGCCAGACCGAGCTCGCCATTGGAGAGATGATAGCCCGAGCGCAGGAACACCGCCGTGCCCGGAATGCCGGAGAAGGTCGCGGAGAAGCAGGCATTGGCGGCGACGCCGATGCCCAGCACCTTCCAGCGATGATTGGGTCGAAGCACCACCGCCTCTGAAAGGGTGGTAACGGCGGCCGGGCGACGCGGTTTGCAATCTGCTCGTGTGGCGACAGCGGACATGGTTCAGCTCCTGCATGGTCTGGTTGCGTTCGGTTCTTGACGCGCTGTCTCTACCGCCATAACTTCGTACTGAATATCAGGAAGTTTTTCAGTTAACGTCCCAAATATCAGGATTATTGCTATGCGACGCGTGACATTCGATCTCGACGTTCTGCGCAGCTTCGTTACCGGCATGGAGTTGGGCAGCTTCGCCAAGGCCGCCGACCGGCTCGGCCGCTCGACCTCGGCAATCAGTGCGCAATTAAAGAAGCTGGAGGAGCAGGCGGCGACGCCGATCTTCCGCAAATCTGGGCGTGGCCTGGCACTGACGGACGCGGGCGAGACCATGCTCGGCTACGCGCGCCGGCTGATCGAGCTCAATGACGAGGCCGCGTCCGCCATCCACGATGTCGAGCTGGAGGGTTGGGTGCGGCTTGGGCTACAGGAGGATTTCGGCGAGGCGGTGCTGCCGGAGGTGCTCGGGCGCTTCGCCCGCGCCCATCCCAAGGTCAAGATCGAGGCCAGGATCGCGCGCAGCCATGAGCTTGCCGAAAGGATCATTTCGGGCAGCCTCGATATCGCGCTTGCCTGGCACAGTGGCGCGACATTGCCCTACAGCCGGCATGTCGCCGACGTCCAGATGCGCTGGATCGGCCCGGCAAAACAGATCGAGACCTGCCTGCGCGATGGCGAGCCGTTGCCGCTGGTGGCGCTCGAAGCGCCGTGCCTGCTGCGCAGCGTGGCGACCGAGACGCTGGACCGCGCCGGCCTGGCATGGCGGATGGCCTTCTCCAGCCCGAGCCTTGGCGGCACCTGGGCAGCCGTCGCCGCGGGGCTCGGACTGACGATCCGCACCGATATCGGCCTGCCGGCCAGCGTCAGGGCGATGACGCCGGAGATCGCCGGGCTTCCCGCCTTGCCCAAGATGGCGCTGTTCCTGCATCGCAAGGAGGCCGAGCCCGACCCGATAGCGGCGCGGCTTGGCGACATCCTGCTGCAGGCGGCGCTCGAAGCGTTGCCGGGAAGTGGCGACGCGGATGGTCTGAGGAAAGCGGCTTAGCCCAGGCCGAAAGGGCCGCAGGGCGCTCCATAACTTAGTCGGTCGAAGAAGCAGTAATGCTGGCGATCCCTCGCGCGCCCCTCTGTCCTGCCGGATATCTCCCCCTCGAGGGCCGCTCGAGGGGGAGATTAGCAGCTTCGCCGTCCCACCCGTCTTTCGGCGTCGGAGATTGGCTAAAAGCGGAGGGAACGGCCAATCTTCCCCGGCCGGCGAACAGGTGTCCGAGGTGCGCAAGCGATGCGGATCGGCGCGCCGGGCATGTCGAAAGCCTCGCCTCTATGCTACCAACATGCTTACTTTACGCCCGTCATCGGCGAGCGGTCTCTTGTTTCAATGAGGTTTTTCGGTGACGTGCTGGTCCGGTCAGGGGATAATTCCCCGAGGGCCCCGGCGTAGCTGAATCTGGCGGGTACCGCAGCATTTCTTGAACTTCATACCTGAACCGCAAGGACATTGATCATTGCCGCCGCGTTGCAGCCGGCCGACCAGGGGCAGCAGCGCCGCGGAAGGCAGGAGCGCTGCCACAAGGGCAGCCAACTTACCCGAGATTCCCGGTACGACGAGGCGACGACCGGATTTGAACGCTCGCCACGCCTGTTCGGCCACATACTTCGGATCCACCTTGGGCAAGATGTTGAAGAGCACCGTCTGATTGGCGCCTGATCTTGCGAGAAACTCTGTGGACACCGGGCCTGGTGCAACGCATGTGACCGTCACACCGGTTCGGCGCAATTCCTGGTGAAGCGCCTCTGAGAAGAAGCGCACGAAAGCTTTGCTAGCGAAGTACAGAGCCATATAAGGCCCGGGAACGAACCCGGCCACGGAACTGAGATTGAGCACCCCGCCCCGTCGGCGTGCCACCATTCCCGGCAGAAAATGAAGGGTCAGTTCTGTGAGGGAATGTATATTGAGATCGATGATGCCGAGTTGACCATCAATAGGCAGCGCCGTCGTCGCGCCCCGCAGGCCATACCCGGCGCTGTTGACCAGGACATCACAGACCAGGCCGTGTGCGGACAGAAAGCCCTCCAGGCGCGTTGGCGCATCGCCTGCCACGAGATCCAACTCGAGCGTGAATGCCTCGCCGCCCGCCTCCCTAACCTCAGACGCCGCGGCGGCCAAACCGTCAGGCGAGCGGGCAACCAGCACAACCGCACCGCGCTCCCTTGCAGCGACGCTCGCAATCGCCCGGCCAATTCCACCCGAGCCGCCAATCACGACGATAGCTGGCCGGAATTCACAGTGCGAAATCACGTCGCGTTCCTCTGTCTTGCAGGAGCGGAAACACCTTGACCGAGCAGCACCACTTCATTGGCGACAGTGCCGTTCAGAATCTTTTCGAATCTCTCCAGTGCTCGTGCGACGTTCGCTCCATCCATGACCCGGTGATCGTAGTGGATGCGGACATTCACCGATCCGTCTTTGCCGATCGGACCGTAGTTTAGAAGGGTGGTCAGTGGTGTCAGCGGGTTGAGTGATTCCGCACCGAGACCAGAATAGACGGACAGTTGGAAGGTACCGAAGTAATTTGCCCTTTGCCGGGCGATGTTCAACCCTAGCCACATAAGCAGCCACCTGACTGGCGCGGGCGCACCTGCCATGCGCAAGGCACGCCGAAACTCCGGGACCTCCTGGATCGGCCGTGATCGAGCCGCGTGGATGGATCGCTCAAGTTCCGTGATGGAGTAGCGCTCCGGGCATTTGATGCAGCTCAGCAGAACGGCCGGCTCGCCATCATACTCGCGCTCGTGGGCAATCGAGGCTACGCTTGCCGGATACTCGTAAAGCTGCGGCCAGGGCAACTTGACATAGGCGCGCCGCAACTCCGGGATCTCTAGGGCAAGAAGCGCATACCCTTTCAGGAAGATCGCGGTCCACGAGGGCCTGGTCTGCTGCGCCATTCTAGCCCTTACGAGTGGGCCGAGATTCATCTGACGCTGCACCGCGACCCGTGGCACGCCGATCGAAAACCTCATCAGGTCGCCGACAAGGCGCCGGGGCGCGGAAAGCTTGAGGGCTCGGCCTCGCATAAAACGACCTCTAATAAAGATAAGGGAATATTCGCTTGGTCCTTTCCATATAGACACGGTATTGCGAGCCTAAATTCTCCAGCATCATACGCTCTTCCTTATCCACTCTCAGCAGGAAAAGGACTGCGAAACCAACCAAACCCGATATGCCCGCAACCCAGTTCGGCAGCAGAAAGAGCTGGCCGAGCCCCATAAGCAGGAAAGAGGTGTACATAGGGTGACGGACCAAGGCGTATGGCCCGGCGCTGACCAGTTCATGCCGTTCGCGAATCTCGAGCGTAATCGACCAGTTACGGCCAAGTTCCTTGTGGGATAAGCGAAAAATCCACAGCGCCGAGCAGAAGATGATGGTTCCGAGCGCCACCGACCACACGCTGGCCGGATGATCAGCCGCTGCGGGGATGCCGGTGGCGACATAGAAGCCAGGCAGGATCGCCAGGCCAAGGAGAGCCGATGCAAGCCCGACGGTGTCGGAACTTGAGCGGCCGCCAGCTACTATTCGCACGCGCCTTGCCCGGCGCTCGAAGGGATACCGGATCACGTACCAAGCGACGATGCCGATCACCCATATGATCTCGCCAAGTGAGGCTAAAGCAATGGTCACTTCAGGTCACCAGCGCCCTTTCTGCGATCGCGACTGTAGCAGCTGCCCCTGAGTATGGCCACTTCACCCATCGCCTCGATTTCGTCACCGGCCTACCTTCAGGCGCAGCGATCCTCTCCGAGTTAGTCCGCACACGCGAAAGCCGGAGGGGCAGTACCGATCGCATTCGGTCCCATTCATCCCTCGAATCTTGGTTATGTATTCATCTCCCGAAGCTCGGTTATGAATTGTTGCGGCCGGAGCTGAATGGCGGGAGTCTTATATCCCATGGAATGAGCGATGTCCGCCACGAAGCCGTTGCAGTTCAAGACCGTCGCCTGCCAGACATGCGAGCTCGCCTGCAGCTTGCGGATGTAGGCAACGACTTTGTCGTATTCGGCCCGGGTCAATATGATTCGCCAGCTTGCGGATCTGTATGGTTCTTCCAGATCACCGTCGCTCCACCCGGTTTCGGCTGGCACCGGCACGATATGGCCCAGAACATAGGGAACCGCACTGTTCGAAGCCGGGTGAAGGCCCGCGACTTGGGGATCGATCATTCTCCCGGCCCGGTCCAGGCGCCCAAAAACTGCGTAGGTGTGGCCGTAGCTTAGGGCGTAGCGGGAGCGGAACTCGATGAAGTACCGCTCGTCGTTTTTTTTAGGCGCAGCTCCGCCATCGGCATAAGATACGAAATTCGGCTGGGGCGGCAGGTCTTTCGTCTGACATGCCGCTGCCGGGAGGGCCACCAACGCCACAAGCAAGAGACGGCTACTTACAAGCGTCATCGCCGCGTCCATTCCCGAACTTCACAATGCACAGACCTAATAACGGCCTATGCCCGCCAACCGCGCCGTACGCCATGAAGCCGGCCAAAGCCCCGGCTGGGTATGTATGGGGAAGGGCTTGGCACCCCTTCCCCATACAAGCCGGTCCTTACTTAATCACTGGTTCCTCTACCGGAGCGGGTGCCGGAGCCTTACCCTTTCCTTTGCCGATCCAGTCGTTCGCGCAGCCGCTCAGGCTGGCAACGGCGAGCACAGCAACCATTGCAACCAATATCCTGTTCATCAAGCAATCCTTTCCCCGGGGGCGGAATAGCCTATAGAATCGCCACAACTAAAACGATATGCAGCCCCACCAAGTTAGCTGCGATCTACACCAACGCCTAGTGCAGAAATGACACAGTTGGCATCCAGTTGCCGGCGGCACCTTTTCGGTGACGTGCTGGCAGGGTTCACCATCCAACGGAGATCAGGCCTGCCACCATCAAACAACCACCACCGTCGTGCCCAACGGAGTACGGTCGTAGAGGTCAATGACGTCGTCATTTATCATACGGATGCACCCGTTCGATACCGCTGTGCCTATCGTCCATGGCTCGTTTGTACCATGTATCCGGAAGTGGGTGTCGCGCCCGTCTTGATAGAGATAAAGGGCACGCGCACCAAGCGGGTTGTTTGGTCCGCCAGGGACCCCCCCTGCATACTTCACCAGGCGCGGCTTGCGCTGCATCATGCTGGCGGTGGGTGTCCACGACGGCCAGTCCGCCTTGCGGCCGACGGTCGCTGTACCCTTGAACGAAAGTCCCTGCTCGCCGACGCCAACGCCGTAGCGCGTCGCCCACCCGTCCGTCTCGACGGCATAGAGAAAGCGTTGCGAAGTATCGACGACGATCGTTCCGGCCGGCTCGTTTCCGTCGTACCGCACGTGCTGTCGTCGGTAACGAGGATTCAGGCCACGCCTTGGTCCGAACGCGGATGAAATCGACGTACATCCGGAGACCATCAGAGCCAGACTACCCAGCACGAGCCCCCGGCGCGCAATGTGGTGTTCTTCCATTTGTACCTGCTAGGAAACTGGTCTTCTACCGCCGCCCTCGTCTCTACCATTCCAAGGCCTGCGCGCCAAGTCTCGCTGTGTGGTGGCAAAATGAATTCACAGGATTGACAAGCGAATTGAAGCGAAACTTCTTGCGATAACCGTCTGCCTCTGTTCGGTTATGTCAAAATTGGCATAGGACAGAGACGATGAAGCCTGACTTCCATGGTAAAGTCGCGATTGTGACCGGCGCAGGCTCCGGAATAGGGGCGGCTGTTTCACGGCAACTCGCGCAAGAAGGAGCCGAGATTGTTGTCGCCGACCTTGATGCCGAGGCCGCGCACTGCAGAGCCGCCGAAATAAGCTCGCAAGGCGGCAGGGCCTACGACTTTGCGGTAGATGTCACGGATGCGGCAGCCGTGGAAAAGCTGATCGAGTTCACTGTCCAGAAATGCGGCGGACTGGATATGGCGGTAAACAATGCAGGTATCGACGGCATTCGAAAAGCAACGGCAGACTATCCGCTCGACAACTGGCACAAGCTGATAAACGTCAATCTAAATGGCGTTTTCTACAGCATGAAGTACGAAATCGCCGCGATGCTGGATCGAGGCGGAGGCGCCATCGTGAACATGTCCTCCGTTCTCGGTTCCGTCGGCTTGCCAACTGCGTCCGCTTACACGGCAGCGAAACACGGGGTCGTTGGATTAACCAAGGTTGCGGCGATTGAATATGCGAGGATGGGCATCCGGATCAATGTCGTCGGCCCCGGCTGGATCGAAACGCCTCTTTTATCGGAGCAAATGGAGGCATTAGCCAGCCGGCGCATGGCAGGTCTTCAGCCGATGGGCAGGCGCGGGAAACCGGAAGAGGTAGCGGCTCTTGTATGCTTCCTCTTGTCCGACCAGGCCAGCTTTATTACTGGCAGCTACCATCTGGTGGACGGAGCTTACACCGCCCATTAGGTGCAGAGGCGGCCCCCACTCGCGCCGGCCACCCTCAGGGCGATGACGCCCGAGATCGCCGGGCTGCCGGCCTTGCCCAAGATGGCGCTGTTCCTGCATCGCAAGGAGGCCGAGCCCGACCCGATAGCGGCGCGGCATGGCGACATCCTGCTGAAGGCGGCGCTGGAAGCGTTGCCGGAGACGCAATCGACGCCTGTCTTGCGCAAGGTGGGCGTAAAGGAGAAGCGGCGCTCAGCGGCGCTTCTTTGCCCTGCTGGCGAACGGGTTGTCCGAGGTGCGCAAGGCGATGCGGATCGGCACGCCGGGCATGTCGAAAGCCTCGCGCAGGCTGTTCGAGAGATAGCGGACATAGGATTGCGGCATCGCGTCCGGCCGTGAGCAGGAGACGACGAAGCCCGGCGGCCGCGTCTTGGCCTGCGTGACATATTTGATCTTCAGCCGGCGTCCGGCGACGGCGGGTGGCGGATGATGCGCCAGGATGCCCTCCAGCCAGCGGTTGAGCTTGCCGGTCGAGACGCGGCTGTTCCACACTCGATGCGTCCTGATGACAGCATCCATCAGCTTGTCGAGGCCACGGCCGGTCTCGGCTGACACCGGCACCGCCTGCATGCCGCGCGCCTGGGGAAGAAGCCGCTCGGTTTTTTCGCGCAGCTCGGCCAGCAGCTCCTGGGGATGATCGACAAGGTCCCATTTGTTGAAGGCGATCACCGGGGCACGGCCCTCGCGGATGATCAGGTCGGCGATCTGCAGATCCTGCTTCTCGAAGGGAATGGTGGCGTCGAGCACGATGATGACGATCTCGGCAAAGCGGATGGCGCGCAAGCCATCCTGCACCGACATCACCTCGAGCTTTTCGTGGATCCTGGCCTTGCGGCGCATGCCAGCGGTGTCGAACAGTTTTAGCCGGCGGCCATGCCAGTCCCAGTCGACCGAGATGGAATCGCGAGTGATGCCGGCCTCAGGGCCGGTCAGCAGCCGCTCCTCGCCGATCAGCGCGTTGATCAGCGTCGATTTGCCGGCGTTGGGACGGCCGACGACGGCGATGCGCATCGGCTTGGTATCGTCATAGCTCGGCTCGGCGTCCGGGTCGGTGATGTCTTCGCCGATCAGCACCTCGCTGGCGGCGATCTCCTCGTCGCCGGCCTCTTCGTCCTCGCCGAAGGCGCGCGCCTCGCCCAGTGCGGCGATCACCGCATCGCGCAAATCGGGCAGGCCCTGGCCATGTTCGGCCGAGACCGGGATCGGCTCGCCAAGGCCGAGTTCCCATGCCTCCAGCATGCCGCCCTGGGCGCCGCGCGCCTCGGCCTTGTTGGCGACGACGACAACCGGCTTGCCGGACTTGCGCACGATCTCGGCGAAAGTCTTGTCGTCGGGCATCAGCCCGGACTTGGCGTCGATCGTGAAAAAGATCAGGTCGGCCTCGCGGATGGCGATCTCGGTCTGGGCGCGCATGCGGCCGGGCAGCGTCGAGGCGGCCGCATCCTCGAAACCGGCGGTGTCGATGACGTCGAAATGCAGATCGTAGAGCTTTGCGGCATGGACGCGTCGATCGCGGGTGACGCCGGGCGTGTCGTCGACAAGCGCCAGCTTCCTTCCCACCAGCCGATTGAAAAGGGTCGATTTGCCGACGTTAGGCCGGCCGATGATGGCGACTTTGAAGGTCATCCGTTGTTACGATACACCGCCCGAGCCGCGGATCAGCTCGGACATCAACGTCGCCCGCTCGCGCGTGTTGCGCGGGGCGCCGTCGTCCGCGGCGATCTGGTCGAACAGCTTCAAAGCATCCGCCGCCTTGCCTTCCTTCCAGGCGGCAAGGCCAAGCGCCTCGCGCGCCGTATGGCGCAGCGTATTGGTGTCGGCGGTGAGCGCCTCGACGCGGCTGGAGACATCGGCGAAAGAGCCGTGGTCGACCAGCAGCAGCGCAGCCCTGAGCCGCGCCATGTCGCGAATGCCGGAAGGGATCTTGGTGTCGGCGGCGACCTCGTCGAAGTCCTTGACGGCAGCATCGACGTCGCCCTTGTCTGCCTTGACGGTTGCCGCGCGCATACGGGCGAGCAGCGGGTAGGCGCCGTAGCCGTCCTTTTCCAGCGCCTCCAGAGCGGCAAGCGCCTCGTCGTTCTTGCCCTCATTGGCGAGCTTGAGCGCTTGCGAAAAAGCATCGCCCGAGCGGTTGGCGCGGGTCTCGTCCCAATAGCGGTAGCCGACGACGGCAGCGGTGCCCAACACCACCAGTACAGCCAGCACGAGCAAGGCGGGACCGAAACGGTCCCACAGCGCATGCGCCTGGTCGCGACGAATCTCTTCGTTGACTTCGCGGATAAAACTGTCGTCCGACATGGATCAAAACCATTCATGCCCCCGGCCGGGGCGGTTGATGAGCCCGCGTTTTAGCGAAATTTTGCCGGCATGGAAGGGGTTCCGCAGGAAAATCGCCTATTCACGAGGCAGTCGCCGCCACCGGCGGCCGCGCAGGTCGATCGTATCCGTGCCATATTTCGCCGGTAGGCGGTGCTTCTACATTCCTTGATCCGGTCAGATGCCTTTGCCCCGTTTGTCCCGCGTTGTTGCGTTTTCGATTGCCGCGCTTGCTACCGGCGCGGCTTTTGCCGACCCGCCGGCGGCGCCGGCAAAACCGAAGCAGACGGTCATCATTTCGTTCGACAGCGCCCGCGATATTTCGCAGTGGCAGCGCAGCCGGGCGCTGGCCGCGCGCACCGGTGCGCATTTCACGTATTTTGTCTCCTGCGTGTTCCTGCTGTCACCCGAGACGCGCAAGGAATACACCGCGCCAGGCAAAACGGCCGGCAAATCGAATATCGGCTTTGCCGCCTCCAAACAGGAAATTGCCGAGCGGCTCGAGCAGATCAACCTCGCCGCCAGGGAAGGCCACGACATCGGCAGCCATGGCTGCGGTCATTTCGATGGCAAGGACTGGAGCAAGGCCGACTGGCTGAGCGAGTTCGGCTCGTTCAAGCATATTCTCCAAAACGCCTATTCGATCAACGGCATTGCACCCGAACCAAAGGGTTGGCGCGATTTCGCAGGCAGGGCGGTGGTCGGGTTTCGCGCGCCCTACCTGTCGGCAAACAGGGCGCTTTACGAGGCGCTGCCCGCGGCCGGCTTCCTGCTTGACGCAAGCGGCGTTTCGCGTGGGCCGGTCGAGCCGCCGACCGTCAACGGCATCACGCGCTTTTCGCTGCCGCAGATCCCGGAAGGGCCGAGCTCAAGGCGGGTGATCGCCATGGATTACAATCTCTATGTCAGGCATTCCGGCGGCTTCGAGCGGCCGAGCATGGCGGAAGCGTTCGCCGACCGGACCTACCACGCCTTTCGCGCCGCCTTCGATGCGCAATACGAGGGCAAGCGCATTCCGCTGGAGCTCGGCTTTCACTTCACGTTGATGAATGACGGCGCCTACTGGAACGCGCTGGAACGCTTTGCCGGCGAGGTCTGCGTCAAGGCCGACGTCGAGTGCATCAGCTTTCGCGACTATGTTTCGCGGCGAGGCGAAAGACAGGCAGCGGTGGGCGGCTGAAGCCCATCGCCGCCCGCCGTCATCAGCTTGCCGGCTGGTCCTCAGGGCGCAAGCCGGCTTGCTCTCGTTCCAGATAATGCTGGTCGATGTCCGGTAGCGGTTCGCCCTTGATTGTGGCTTCGAAAGCGCGCAGGCGCTTGTGAACTGACAAGAGCTCGACGATTGTTGACCAGGAATTGACAAGGTACTGGAACGAGGTTGTCACCTGGCTGAACGCCGAATTTACCTGGTTTATAAGACCCAACGTCAAAGCTCCGGCGACCATCGACGGAGTCATCAGGAAAAGAGCAAATATGTTATTTAATTGCAAATACAGATAACGGACCACATTGAAATACACGTAGTGGAAATAGAGTCGGAAGTAATTGCGGCGCACGTTTCCGAACAACTCGGAAACGGTTGGCGGCTGCGCCCGGGACGAATCATCCTCACCGTAAACAAGTTCTTTGCGGTAGGCGGCTTCGACGCGCTGGTTGCGGAATTGTAAGCCAGGGAGCTTTATGCCAGCGCTGGCAATACACACGGTGCCAAAAATCGCCCAGAAGATCGCAGCTATAACCAGCGGCTGCGGCACCTGACCGACGAACGGCAACACGGTGATGTGCTTTGAGTAGGCTAGCAAAATCGGCATGAAGGCTATCAAGGTCATGATCGAGTCGATGAAGCTGGTTCCAAGATCTTCCATGATCTTGGAGAACCGCATCGTGTCTTCCTGTACGCGCTGGGAAGCTCCCTCGATATAGCGCAGCCTAGGCCAGTAAGACATGTAGTAGTCGTTCATCGCTGTACGCCACCGAAACACCCAATGGCTCACAAAGAAGTTTGTCAGAACGTATACAGTAACAGCCACCAGAGCGATGCCGAGGAAAGTTATTAACTGCGCATAAACATCATTCTCAGTGGCCTTCACACTTTTGCTGACAATGCCCTGAATAAGGTCCCAGAATGGCCCGTACCAGGCATTAATTGCGACACTCACCTGCACCTGAAAATAGGTCGTGAACAAGATCAGCGAAGAACCCAGGATTGACCAGCGATCCCACGGGTGCGGGGAGTACCAATGCCAGAAGGCGTAAAAGAGCAGCACGCCAAGTGTAAAGTAGATGTAGAACCAAATGAATGGAGGCGACCAGAAGACGGAAACGCCGATGATGGGCGCCGCGTCCGCTGCGAGGGGCGGCAATCCGATCAAGGCCCCCAGCTGGTCGCCACCAAGAAACCATACGGCCACCATGACCGCACTCCACAGGGCGGCCGAGATAAAAAAGAGCTTCGGCTGCGGGAAGAAGGATACAAACACTGTGACGAAATCCTCGCTCGATGCGCAAATCAGCGGCGTTGGTCAGCGGGCATAAAGTCACACATTAGTGGGAAAGAAAATGCCCGCTACCCAATGCCCGTCGTCGAGCAAGACCATAATCATGGCGATTTTGGCGCAGCCGACCAGGCGATCGCACCCGAGGTCAGCAGGACGGCGGCGGCCACGATCGAGGCAAGGAAAAAGTTACCTGAAGCCTGCGCAAGCAGCCCTGCGACGATCGGGCCGACGATCTGGCCAAGGCCGAAGGCGGCCGTCATCACCGCCAGCATCCGGCGTGGTGCTTGCGGGGCAAGCTGCCTGCCGGCCTGCAGGCCAAGCGCGGTGATGGCGATGAAGGTGCCGCCGACGAGAAGGCCGCCGAGCAGCGGCCCGGTGCGTCCGTCCATGACGACACTGGCGCTGACCCCGACCACCTCGACCAGACACCCCAGGGCATAGGTGGCGTAAAGCCCGATCCTGGCCGTAAGCTTCTGCCACAGCCAGACCGAGGGGAAACCGGCAAGGCCGGTGACCATCCAAACCACGGCCTCGAAGACCCGGCCGCCGCCGCCTTGCCGGACAATGGCGACCAGGAAGGTTGCCGTGACGATGTAGCCGAAGCCGAACAGGCCGTAGGCGACGATGATCTTCACCAGCGACCGGTGCTTCGGCAATGCCGGCTCGCTCCCGGTGATGCTGTTCGCGGCCGAGGTGCCGCCGGCCAGCAAGGCGACGGCGGCAAAGCCGCAGGCCGAAATCGCCGCGGACCACAGCCAGCCCGCCGCCCAGCCGGCATGTTCGGTAACGAGGAGCGCCAACAGCGCCGAGGACGTCGCGATGCCGAGGCCGACACCGCCGAAATACAGCGCCTGCAGGTCGTTTCGCCCCGTCGCGACGAGATGACCGAAAACGATGCTGGTCATGAAGACCAGCACGAACGCACTGGCGAGGCCGGCAAGGAAGCGGATGAGGAGGAAGCCGGCCATCGTGCCGGTCAGGCCCATCAGCCCGGCGAGTATCGCAGTGGCGGCAAGGCCGGCCAGCATCAGCTGGCGCTCGCGGCCTTGCGCCCAGCCGCCGGTGGCGGCAAGCGCGCCGACGAGGTAGCCGAGATAATTGGCCGATGCGATCCAGCCGGCATCAGCCGGCGACAGGCCGAGCTCGTCCATCATGCCAGGCAGGATCGGCGTATAAACGAAGCGGCCGATGCCCATGGCGACGGCCAGGGCGATCATGCCGGCGATTGCCAGGCGCAAGGGCGAAGCGATGTTCATCGCGGTGCACAATAAGTGCGCCTGCTCGCGAGACAATCCGCCTTTTGTTGAGCCAGAAGGGGTTGCGCAGCCGCGTCGGCGGCTGGCTCGCCTGAGGTGCTTCGCTCAGGAGACTCTGCCGCAGCAGGTCCTCGTCAAGGCCGTCTCGTAGCGGGTACGACGCGCGGTCAGCCTGAACGGCATGTCGGCGAGTTCGCGCTCCGACATGGTGTCGAGCAGCGGATGCGACAGCGGATCGGTCACCCAGCTGGTGGCCTCGCTGACATGCCGGTGTGGCTGCGTTCCGATCGGGGAAAAGGCTCCGAGCCATGACAAAATCTTCATCGGATTTGCCTCCTCACTCTGCGTAACCCACTTAGAATTCGGCATCCTGCAGTGTCTGGCAATTGAGATTTCAGCCGTTCGAGTTTAGAAAAACTGTATGGCTACTTTGAACCGCGTCCATCTCAACGGCTTGCGCGCCGTGGAAACCGTTGCCCGCCTGGGCTCGCTCGCGGCGGCGGCCGGCGAGCTCAACGTTTCGGTCAGCGCGGTGAGCCAGCAGATCAACCGGACAGAAAAGCAGCTCGGCCGGGCGCTGTTCGAACGAACGCCAGCTGGCCTGGTGGCGACCGAATTCGGCACCGTCTTTACCGCGCGCCTCAGCGCCGGGTTTCGCGAACTCGCACAGGCGGTGGCGCTTGCCGATGAAAGCTCGGAGTGCACGCTGGTGGTTTCGGTGGCGCCGGCGTTCGCCTCGAAATGGCTGCTGCCGCGGCTGTCGCGGCATTTTGCCCGGCATCCGAACGTGCTCCTGCGCATCGATGCCTCGGTGCGGCTTGCCGATCTCGATCGTTCGGACATCGAGGTCGCCATCCGGCTCGGCGACGGCAAATGGCCGGGCGGGCGGGCCGAATTGCTGCTGGCGCAAGAGGTGTTTCCGGTCTGTGCACCGGTGATCGCCAGCAAGCTGAAATCGATCGAGGACCTTGCTTTGACTTGTGCGATCACAGACGAAAGATCGATGATCAGTTGGGAGAGCTGGTTCGAAGCGGCCGGGGTGGAGCCGGTCACCTTCATGAAAGGCGCGCGCTTCACAGATCCGATGCTGTGCCTGGAATCGGCGATTGCCGGTCACGGCGTCATGCTCGGCTGGCAATTGCTGGCCGCCGACGCGCTGGCCGACGGCCGTCTCGTTGCGCCGTTCGGCATACGCGCCCAGAGCGGGCTCGGCTATTGGCTGGTGACTTCGGCCAGCAAGGGCGAAAGCCGCAAGGTCAGGGATTTCAAGATCTGGGTGCGCGAAGAGATCGAGGCGACGATGGCGCAGTTCAGGTCGCTCGAGAGCGTCAGCTAGACCTGCCGGCGTGATCGGAGTGGAAAGGTCGGTAGCGCCGGTCTATGTAAGACACAGTCCCCAATCACGGCAGGCAGGATCATGACCACACATTCGCGCGGCGTTTCCGCAACCATCGACCCGGTGAAGCTCGACAGGCTGGCGGAGGTCGCCGTCAAGGTCGGGCTGCAATTGCAGCCGGGTCAGGATCTGGTGCTGACCTCGTCTATCGCGGCGCTGCCTCTGACGCGGCGGATCGTCGAGCACGCCTACAAGGCAGGTGCCGGCCTGGTGACGCCGATCTTCAACGACGACGAGATCACTCTCGCGCGCTTCCGCTACGGCGCCGACGCCGGTTTCGACCGCGCCGCCGGCTGGCTCTATGAAGGCATGGCAAAAGCCTTCGCCAACAATGCGGCGAGGCTTGCTGTACGCGGCGAGGATCCGTCGCTGCTTTCTTCTCAGGACCCGGCAAAGGTGGCGCGTGCCAACAAGGCGAATTCGATGGCCTATCAGCCGGCGCTTGAGAAGATCACCGGCTTCGACATCAACTGGAACATTGTGGCTTATCCTGATCAGGCGTGGGCGAAGCAGGTTTTCCCGGACGATGCCGAAGACGTCGCCGTGGCCAAGCTCGCCGATGCCATCTTTGCCGCCTCGCGGGTGGACGTCGAAGACCCGATCGGCAACTGGACGGCGCACAATGCGGCGTTGAAGAGCCGCACCGAATGGCTGAACGGCCACAATTTCCACGCACTGCATTTCACCGGCCCCGGCACCGACCTGACCGTCGGGCTGGCCGACGGCCACGAGTGGATGGGCGGCGCCTCGACCGCCAAGAACGGCATCACCTGCAACCCGAACATCCCGACCGAAGAGGTTTTCACCACGCCGCATGCAAGGCGCGTCGAAGGCCATGTCACCAGCACCAAGCCGCTGTCCTACCAGGGCACGCTGATCGACGGCATTGCGGTGCGTTTCGAGGTGGGCCGCATCGTCGAGGCCAAGGCCTCGAAGGGTGAGGATGTGCTGCAGAAGGTGCTCGATACCGACGAAGGCTCGCGCCGTCTCGGCGAGGTGGCGCTGGTGCCGCATTCCTCGCCGATCGCCAAGAGCGGGCTGCTGTTTTTCAACACGCTGTTCGACGAGAACGCCGCCTGCCACATCGCGCTTGGCCAGTGCTACTCGAAGTGCTTTGTCGACGGCGCCTCGCTCAGCCAGGACGAGATCGCGGCGCGCGGCGGCAACAAGAGTTTCATCCACATCGACTGGATGATCGGCTCGGACAAGATCGATATAGACGGCGTCCACAAGGACAGCAGCCGCGTGCCGGTGATGCGCAAGGGCGAGTGGGTTTAAGAGCACCAGCACGCAGCCGCGCCTGTGACGCATGCGGGGTTGGCAATGGAACTCGCGGTCAAGCGCATCTATGAGCCGCCGGCGCCCGATGACGGGCAGCGGGTGCTGGTGGACCGCATATGGCCTCGCGGCATCGCCAAGCAGGACGCGGCGCTGACGCTATGGCTGAGGGACATCGCGCCAAGCGACGCGTTGCGCAAATGGTTTGGCCATGAGCCGGCGCGCTGGGCGGAGTTCCAGCGGCGATACAGCGATGAGCTCGACCGGAACGGCGAGGCGGTGGCGGAACTGCGCGCCTTGCTGCGTGAGGGCAAGGTGACGCTGCTCTACGGCGCGCACGACGAGGCCCATAATAATGCGGTCGCGCTGGCGAGCTATTTGCGTGGGAAAACCACAAGCATCTGATACGATCGATATGCATGCCGGGCAGGACAGAGGGGGGCGCGACGGATCGCGGTCGGTCGGTTCTACTTCCCGCCAACCGCATGCTGATAAACATCGGGCTTGAACCCGACGAGAATCCTATCGCCAAGTTCCAGCACCGGACGCTTGATCATCGTCGGCTTTGCCAGCATCAGCGCCTTGGCCTTCCTTTCATCCAGGCCCATCCTGTCCTCCTCCGACAGTTCGCGAAACGTCGTGCTCGCCTTGTTGAGCAGAATTTCCCAACCGACTTTGCCTGACCAGCCGTTCAGCCGATCCGCATCCAGCCCGTCGCCCCTGTAGTCATGAAAGCGATAGGCAACATCATGGCTCGCCAGCCAGGAACGGGCCTTCTTGATCGTGTCGCAATTGGTGATGCCATACATGGTGATCGTCAAAAACGAATCCTCGGGCCGGTCGAATCTGACGGCACCCTAAAACCGCACCTCTCAGTTTTCCAGCGGCTTGCCGGCCATCCATGATTTTCGCCCTTGCCAATAGTAAGGAATTTCCATAAGTGTTTCTAAGCCAACTCTGGTCACGCGGAATGGCCGAGGCAAGGAAACGACTATGACGAGCCTGCAGACCGAAAGCCCCCCGCCCGTCGACGGCATTTTCCGGGCGCTCGCCGATCCGACCCGGCGACGCGTGGTCGAGCGACTGAACCGAAGCCCCGCCTCGGTCAGCGAGCTTGCCCAGCCGTTCGAGATGGCCCTGCCATCCTTCATCGAGCATCTCAGGGTTTTGGAAGGCTGCGGGCTGGTGCATTCGGAGAAGGCAGGCCGCGTCAGGACCTACCGGCTCGCGCCGGAGCCGCTGAAGCTCGCGGAAAACTGGCTGGCCGAGCAGCGGGCGCTGTGGGAGCGCCGTCTCGACCAGTTCGACGACTACGTGCTGAAACTCAAGGAGAAAGACAGATGAACATGGCCCCGTTGTTCCAACCCGATCCGAAGCTCGACCTCGTGCTCGAACGGTCGATCGAGGCGCCCCGCGAACTGCTGTGGATGGCGTTGACGAAGCCCGAGCATGTCCGCCAATGGTTCACGCCGAAGCCGTGGATAATCACCGATTGCGAGATCGACCTGCGGCCCGGCGGCCTGTTCCGCACCCGCATGCAGTCGCCCGACGGCAAGGAGGTCAACGACAGGCATTGCTGCTACCTCGAGATCGTCCAGGACGAGCGGCTGGTGTGGACCGATGCGCTGCTGCCAGGCTACCGGCCGTCAGGCGACCCATTCATTACAGCCGTCATATCGCTGCAATCGCGGGGCGAGGCGACGCGCTACACCGCGACCGCCATCCACCGCGACGAAGCCACGCGCAACAGCCACGAGGAGATGGGCTTCTACGACGGCTGGGGCACGGTGGCGGATCAGTTGGCGGGTTACGTCAAAACGATCTGAGCTTCTCGAAGACGGCCAGGTCATCCTCCCGGCCGCCATGCTTATTGTTCAACCTTGCAGCGGCTCCCGGAAGCCGGTGGTATTTCCGGCCTCAATAGTAGAACCGCTCTTCGGTGATCTTGCCGTTCTTGACCGTGTACAGACCAACCTCATCTATGGTGGCACGTTCGCCGGTAGCTTTGGGCGTTATGTCAAACTTGAAGCGCACTGCGAACTGGTCGCCGTTGACATATGGGCCCTCGACCGAACCGCCACGCACTTCGTTGTTCTCTTGCCACCACTGGTTCTTTTGCTTCAGAGCTTCCTTGCCACGGGAGACGGCCATCGGCCCCTCCATGGCTTCGTAGCTGGCGACGTCGTCGGCATTGTACTTCTCAGCAGCACCTTGGTGATCGCCCTGCTTGAGGAGCTCGGTGAAATCCTTGGCAATTTCCGTGATCGTCATGGGGGGTTCCTCCTGTTAAGACGCGTTGGAAGTAGCGGGTCGCGTGCTGGCCTGCCATCGTCAATCCCGAGACAGCTGACATGCCATGTCAGGATGATGAATATCGTGCGGGCTATGACGACGGCTTGGGCCTCTACATCCCGGCCAAGGCATCGTCTTGGCCGTTCAATTGCCAACGTGCGCGCTCGCGGTAAATCCCCTTGCCGATTACACTGTGGATCAGCACAAAATCCCGGACTGTCCAGCCAATTGGAGCAATCGACCGTTCGCGAATCCTGGGGACACGGACTTCGTCACGAAGCAGCGTAACATGCGGTTCAATGGACTTCGTGAGAAAGAGCTTTAGCGGGCTGTCGGAAATCAGAGGGTGAGATTGCGCCAGAATTCTTGGAGCGCTGGATTGCTGTCACCGTTGCGCAGAACCAGCGAACCACACCAAAAGGCGTCAGGCGATCGAAAGAAACATCGAACGGTTTTGCAACGATCATCGAGCCGATATGCCGAGCGATTTCAACCAGCTTTTCCGGATCCCCATCATGGTCACCGAGGCCGACGAGCGAGATATGGATGTGGTTCTCCGGAACAAACCAGCCTTGCAGCCCTAACTCTCGATTCAAGGCGATAGCCTTTCGCGCCAAGGGACCAGCGACCGCGCTCTCAGCCAAGATGGCGAAGAATATGCGGTCGTCGAAACGTCGCTTGGACCCCTCCCATCGGAAAAAGGTCTGGCCGTTGTTCGCGGTTCCGAATGCAGGGTGCCCACTCATAATTGATCTCTCGTCCGGCAAATTGTATCCGACCGGGAAATTTAGAACAAACAGAGAACTCGTCAAATGGAAACGCAACGGGCGCTGAATGCTTTCCGCGCCAACACCCGCGATTTCAGCGGTCGAGGAAGCCCTGCCGAGCAGGAATTCGAAGTCTGCGCCCCGTTGCCGATAATGTGGGAACACTCCGGTTTTCTGGAAGTTGAAAATCAGACTAGAGCGGCGGACTTTCATGTGAGTCCATAGCCTGCGGCAGTGAAGTAGTTTCTGCATTCTGTTGGAGAGAAGAGATTGCAGATATCGCCAATG